>DEHT01000093.1:0-27003 GCA_002352045.1 Chitinophagaceae bacterium UBA2793
CTATTTTTAAAGCCCCTGATTTTTTAGGGGCTTTAATTTTATCTAATGTTTGCAGGTTTTAATTTATCACTTATGAATTTCGCTTGTAAAATGAAATTCAATATCGGGGTTATTGTTTCTTTCGGTATTTAGGAACCATTCGCTTTGAGCCAGGTAAACCGGGTGCCCATCTTTATCTTCGGCAATATTGGCTTGCTTATACTTTACAAAGTCTTCCAACTTTTTGGGGTCTTTACTTGTAATCCAACAGGCTTTATAGAACGGTAAACTGTTCATTTGTACCGAAGCGCCATACTCGTGCAACAACCTATACTGTATTACTTCAAACTGAAGCTCACCCACACAACCAATTATTTTTTTATTGCCGCCAAACTGAGTAAACAATTGTGCTACGCCTTCATCGGTTAGTTGTAACAATCCTTTTTCAAGCTGCTTTGTTTTCATAGGGTCTTTATTTACCACTTCTTTAAACAATTCGGGCGAAAAACTTGGTATGCCGGTAAAGAAAAACTTTTCCCCTTCGGTAAGCGTATCGCCAATTTTAAAATTACCGGTATCAAACAAACCTACTACATCGCCGGGGAAAGCATCATCTACTACTTCTTTTTGGCGGGCCATAAAAGTATAGGGGTTGCTAAACCTTACATCTTTATCTAACCTAACATGCTTGTAATAAGTATTGCGGCTAAACTTACCACTACACACTCTTAAAAATGCAATGCGGTCTCTATGCTTGGGGTCGAGGTTGGCATGAATTTTAAAAATAAAACCGCTGAATTTATCTTCATCGGGCTTTACCACTCTTACGGTGGTTTCTCTTGGGCGTGGTATAGGTGCTATTCTAATAAATGTATCGAGCATTTCTTTTACCCCAAAATTATTTACGGCACTACCAAAAAACACCGGGGCAGTATTGCCATTTAAATAATCTTCAATATTCAATTCTCCATACACTCCATCAATCAACTCTACATCTTCCCTTAAAGTAGCAGCATCGGCCTGACCCACTTTTTTATCCAGCACTTCATCGTTTAAATTGGTAATAGTAATTACATCTTCATCGTTTGCCTTGGTGCCGGCCGTAAATAATACCAAACTTTTTTTATGTAGGTCGTACACCCCTTTAAAATCTTTACCACTGTTAATGGGCACCGTCATAGGGTGCAACTGTATGTGGAGTTCTTTTTCTATTTCTTCCAATAAATCGAAACGATTTTTTCCATCCCTGTCCATTTTATTGATAAACACAATTACCGGCGTTTTTCGCATGGCAATTACTTCCATTAAGCGGCGGGTTTGTTCTTCTACCCCATTTACACTATCAACCACCAATACCACACTATCTACGGCAGTTAATGTTCTAAAAGTATCTTCGGCAAAATCTTTATGGCCGGGTGTATCCAGCAGGTTAATTAAATGGTTTTGATATTCAAAGCTCATAACGCTGGTGGCTACACTAATACCACGCTGGCGTTCAATTTCCATAAAATCGGAAGTGGCCCCTTTTTTTATTTTATTGCTTTTTACCGCCCCCGCTGTTTGAATGGCTCCGCCAAAAAGGAGAAACTTTTCGGTTAAAGTGGTTTTACCGGCATCGGGGTGCGAAATGATAGCGAAAGTTTTGCGTTTATTTATCTCGTTGATATATTTCATAAAGGGCGCAAAGATATTTCAATTAAAAATTAAAAAGTAAAAAGTAAAAATTTAGCAAGATGGTTGTTTGCATGTATCTGTATCAACGCTATGGCTTCTTATTGATGCCCAAGGATTAACAGGTTGAACCGAGCGTGGCAACGTTGATGCACAATGAATAAATGCCGGTAACAAAACAAAAAAAAATCATTTATAAAATTTAGTACAGGCATTTGATGGCATACCCTAACTTTGGGTTATGCACAAAAAGCTAAACATATTAATTAATTCCTTAAAACTTACTTTACAGGAACTTAAAGGCAATAAGCTGCGTACGGCTTTAAGTCTTACCGGCGTAGCTTTTGGTATTTTTTGCATAATAGGTGTATTAGCCACCGTTACCAGTTTAGAAAGAAATATTCAAAATGAAATAGAGGGTCTTGGTACCAATACCATTTACATTGATAAATGGGACTATGGCGGCGGGCCCGATATGCCATTTTGGAAAATGAGGGCCAGGCCCAATATGAAATTTGAGGAAGCGCAAATGATTACAGAAAGAAGCGACCTTGCTGAAGATGTAGTGTTTTTTATGTCGGCATCGGGTGCAGCATCGCATGGTAATGATGTATTGGAAGGGGTGAGTTTGTACGGCATTAACGAAGGACAAAATGCCATTCAACCCATTAGTTTTTTAGCGGGCAGATATTTTTCAACTACCGAATTTTTGCATGGGCCGCCAATTTGTATTATTGGAAATACTAATGCCGAAAATTTGTTTGGAAGCCCGGAACGTGCATTGGGTAAGCAGGTTGATGTAAAAGGAAGAAAGCTTACCATTGTAGGGGTAATGGAAAAAGAAGGTACAAGTTTTGTGGGCTGGAATTACGATAACTGCATAATGATGCCTTACAAACTATGCAAGCAAATGTATGCTGAAGAAAATTCGAACCCAATTATTATAGTAAAGGGAAAGGATAAAGTAACTACCGAAGCTATTACCGATGAACTGCGGGGTATTATGCGTCAAATAAGAAGGCTTAGCCCTACCCAGGACGATAATTTTGGACTGAACAGTGTAGAGGGCTTTAGTAAGGCTGTGGCTTCATTTTTTGTAACTATTAATGTGGTGGGTTCTATTATTGGCGGTATAAGCCTGATAGTAGGAATGTTTGGAATTGCAAACATTATGTTTGTAACAGTGAAAGAACGTACCCCGGTAATAGGATTGAAAAAGGCAATTGGTGCTAAAAGTGGAACCATACTTTTTGAGTTTTTAACCGAAGCTGCACTGTTGTGCATTTTGGGTGGGGCTTTTGGATTGGTATTTGTTTACCTGCTTACATTGTTACTTTCGGGGCCTCTAAATTTTCCGGTTTATATTTCCTGGCAATTGTTGGGCATTACTATTTTGCTTTGTGTGGTTGTGGGAATTTTGGCCGGTATTATTCCTGCAAGAAGGGCTGCAAAGATGGATCCGGTGGTGGCAATTAGGAGTTANNCAATACTTGCAATAGAGTCTTCCTGCGACGAAACATCGGCTGCGGTATGCAGTGATGGTAAAATTTTATCGAACATAATTGCTACGCAAAAAATACATGAGCAGTATGGCGGTGTGGTGCCCGAACTGGCAAGCAGGGCTCACATGCAAAATATAATTCCGGTAGTAGAAGCTGCCATGCAAAAAGCCAATGTAACAAAAGAACAACTGGATGCAGTTGCTTTTACGCAGGCGCCGGGTTTAATTGGCGCTTTGCTGGTGGGAAGCCAGTTTGCTAAATCGCTTGCACTTGCTTTAAACAAACCTTTAATAGCCGTGCATCACATGCAGGCGCATGTAATGGCCAATTTAATTGATGAACCAAAACCTTCTTTTCCATTTTTATGCTTAACGGTAAGTGGCGGGCATACGCAAATTGTTTTGTGCCACAGCCCTACCAATATGAAAGTAATTGGCGAAACTATTGATGATGCTGCCGGTGAAGCTTTTGATAAATCGGCAAAACTACTGGGGCTTCCCTACCCCGGCGGACCTTTGATTGATAAATATGCAAAGGATGGAAACCCATTGGCCTATAAATTTCCCGAACCAAAAATACCGGGATTGAATTTTAGTTTTTCGGGACTAAAAACTTCTATACTTTATTTTTTACAAAATGCCGGTGCTTCCAATGTATATAAAGAAGAATTTGTGGCAACCGAAGCAGATAAAAAAAAGTTTATTGAAAACAATCTGCCCAATATTTGTGCATCTATTCAGCACCGTATAGTTAGCATACTATTAAATAAATTAAAAAAAGCTGCCAAAGAAACAGGTATTAAAAATATTTGCATTGCCGGTGGTGTGAGTGCCAACAGTGGCTTAAGGGCTGCATTACAGCAGACTGGTGAACAGCTTGGCTGGAAAACTTATATACCGGCATTTGAGTACTGTACCGATAATGCGGGCATGATTGCCATAACCGCTTACTATAAATATTTAGCCGGCGAATTTGCCGGCATGGATGTAGTACCCAATGCAAGAGCGGAATGGTAGTTTCCTAAAAAGTATAATTATATACTAAAAAGTTAGTAAATAAATTATCAATTATTAAATGCCTAATTCCTATTTCCAATTTAAACAATTCACTATTCAGCAGGATAAATGTGCCATGAAGGTTTGTACCGATGCATGCTTGTTTGGTGCCTGGGTAGTCGAAAAAATAAGTAAGGATAATAACATTAAGCAAGTACTGGATATTGGCACTGGAACCGGATTGCTTAGCCTGATGCTTGCCCAAAACATGAACGCTTCAATAGATGCTGTAGAATTNNAACATTGCAGAACATACCACAGCATACAAATATGATTTTATAATAAGCAATCCACCTTTTTTTGAAAACGATTTAAAAAGTGCTGATGAAGAAAGAAATGCAGCCATGCATAGCAGCACATTAACCTTGCAGAATTTATTATTACAAGTAAAAAGCTTATTAAACCACAATGGCAAAGTTGCTGTATTGATACCCTATAAACGATGCAACTATTTTGAACAGCTTTTAATCGAAAATGATTTTTTTATTCACCAACAGTTGAATGTAAAACAATCTGTAAACCATGATTTTTTTAGGAGCCAATATATTTTTTCGCTACAACCGGGTACAGCACTGGAAAGAAATGAATTAATGATACATGACAGCAACAAACAATATACAACAGCGTTCACAGATTTATTAAAAGACTATTACTTAAAATTATAACTATCTCCCAATATTTTTTTGGAACACCGATTGAGCTGTATTTTTTTGACTTTTTACTTTTTACTTACTTATACCTTCTGCATAGGCTTGCATATAATCATAGGCTTTGGTAAGTTTTCCTTCTTTTACAATGGTAGCTTTATCAATAACAGCAGAATTTCCCTGTATTAAATCGTTAAGGATATATTTTATTAACTGTTCTCCAAAATATCGGCTGGCGTCTTTTGGCAATTCGTTGGGTAGGTTGCCTACTGCCATTATATCAACTGTATGAGGCAAGTAGGGTTCAGTTTTTTCAAAACTATTTTTATCAACGCCATACACTGGGTCTGCAATGGTACTATCGCCTAAGTTGCAAGGCACCGATCCGTTTTTATCATCAGTAACATCTGCAATTGTTTTTATTCTAAAAGTTGGTTCTTTTAAATCATCCCATTCAAACAAACGGGGGATTCCCTCTTCCCAATAAACCCCATTCATTAAAATATCGGTATGAGATAAATAGTTTCTAAAAAGATTATTATATAATTGTGGATGGTTGTGAAAATGCTCCCTGTTATACTTTCCGCCATCCTTAGGCGCATACAAATCTGCTCCTTTTAAATGAACATACACCGGATAGGTAAAGTCTCTTTTCAAATAATCATCGGGCTCCACTTCATGAATGCCCAATAAATTCATAATCTCCAATAACCCATGCGCTACCCTTCCGCTACCTGTAACAGCAATATTAATATTGGGAAGTTTTAATCCAAAATAAGTATGAATGAGCCTTTGAAAAGTACTGGCAGCACCCACCCTGTCTAAATTATAAGCGCCGGTTTTATTTCCGTAAGCCATCATTCCGTTATGAGCGCCCACAATGCCGGCAAAAAAACCAAATCCTATAATTCTTGCTCCATCTTCATGTTCGAGGCATTCGTAATCAATAAGCGTAATTTTTTTACGAATAATTTCCTGCAACATATTTTGATTATAAGGTTGCAGTTTTTTAGTATGAGAGAAAAAGAGATAAGTTTTGCCTTCTATGAGCATTTCAACCGGCACCTCTTTGATGCCCAATAATATATCAGCCTCTGCTATATTCTCCTTAACCTCCACACCTGCCGAAACATATTCAGCATCGCTAAAACAGCGGCCCGTACTGGTTTGTACAATAATTTTAACATCGGGCCTGTTCATGTGCATCCATCTGCATTGTGCAGGTGTGAGTGCTACCCTGTTATCGGAGGGAACTTTACCCTCTCTAATTAATCCAATGGTAATCATCAATCGAAAAATTTGTGCTGCAATTTAAGGCAATCATTGCAAAGGCATGGCTAACTTTGTGGCATGAATTATTTTGAATTGTTCGGTTTGGAGCCGGCACCTGTGGTTGATAAATCAAAATTAAGTGTAAAGTATTTTGAATTGCAGAAACAGAACCATCCCGACTTTTTCTTACAGGATTCTGAAGCAGAAAAAGAAGAAGCTTTAGAGGTTTCAGCTAATATTAATAAGGCCTTCAATATTTTTAGGAACGAAATAAAAACACTGGAGTATTTTTTAGAATATAAAGGCTTTATAAAAGATGGCGAAAAATTTGAGCTACCGCAGGATTTTTTAATGGAAATGATGGAACTCAATGAAAGTTTTGATGAAAAAGACAATGAATCAATTACTGCAGAACTATCCGAAATAAACCAACAATTATCTGCCGAAGTGAAGCCCATTTTGGCAAATACAGCCTTGTACAACGATGTTCCATCGCTTGAAAAATTAAAGGAATGGTATTACAAACAAAAATATTTGCAGCGTATTTTGGACAGATTAAGCGATTGATGTAATATTGCAACCCCAACACAGGTTGGAAGTTCTTTTTGAGTATGCCCATGTGGCGGAATTGGTAGACGCAGCAGACTCAAAATCTGCCGTTCGCAAGGGCGTGAAGGTTCGATTCCTTTCGTGGGCACAGTTAAAGCTTCGTTTTAAAAACGGAGCTTTTTTATTTTACAGCAGTCATTATTTAATTAGCAATCTATATATCGCTAACACTTCATCATTAAACAATCTACTCCATCGGCTGCCATGTGAATGAGTAGCCCAATGGCAACCAACCTGGTTGGTTTCGGAAACAATAGAAGAATATATATTCCTATTGTCCAATAACTATGCAGCGGATGAAATCCAATACTGCACCTGCATGAATCAAATACCGGAATAGCCCACAGGTGGTCCAAATCTACTAACATTGTTGCTATTAAGATGAAATAGGTTCTCCATGGCCTGTTTTTGAAAAAAACAAAAGCTAACAGTAACGGAAAAACGAAATGAAATGAATAGTGAACAATGAATTGCAACATCAGGATAGGCTTTTGGTTCCCCTGGCAACCATTTGTCCTTTGTGAAAAATTTGAATACTGTAAGTGCCTTTTTGAAAACTGGATGATGGCACCGAAAAGTTTAAAGATTTATTTTCGCCCTTGTCAATATCAAACCTCAGTTTGCAACTATATATGCGTGAACCTTCTTTGGTTTCAAAGCTACCACTATCCCAACCCGATTGCTTGAGTAGCTTTCCATCGGGCTGCGTAATTACCACAAACATTTCAACCGAACTATTGTTATCGTTGCCAGTTACATCCACATTGCCCCTAAGCCTTACTCTATCCCCTTCCGGCTCAGCTCTTAGCTGAATGGCTTGCACCTGCATAGCAGAAACAGCTGCTTGAGAGGTACTATTTACTACCGGAACAATTTCTATTGGCTGTTGACCTGCAAAACCGTTTGAGGTACCAGCCTTAGCGGATGAAGCTACACTATTAACAGAAGTTAACTGGCGTAATAAATTACTGAGACGAATATTTTCGGCAGCTACATCGTTGTATTTTTTTCTCCAATCTTCCAACCTAAGTTGCAATGCAACTAGTTTCAAATTGGCCGATTCCATTTCGGATGGAGTTTTGTTTGACGCAAGAATTTGCGAAATTTCTGTGCGTATTTGCGAAAACTCACTGTATTTCTGTTCTATATTTTCCTGGATAGAATCTGCATTGTTATTGGCTACATCTAACTGTCTGTTCAATTGGGCCCAGGTGGCTTCGTATCTTTTTTGTAAAGAATCATTTAAACTTTTTACAGAAACAACAGAATCTTTAGTAGCTACAGATGGTTTTACTTTTACATCTTTAGCTGCACTTTTATAATACATGAAGGCCCAGGCAAATAAAATGATGAATGCAAGCAAAAGCAAGCATAGGGCAAGCAATATTAAAAATGATATCCTCGACTCTTTCAGTTTCATATTCTTAAATCCTATCTACCGGAAACAATTTGTTTATCAACATAAGCAGAAATCCAACCTACTTGCCCGTTTTTAACCAAATAGAATTGCTTTTGTTCATACACCCCTTCAAACTGCCGCATAATACGCAGCAATAATCCCGTTCCGGCCATAAGTGCTCTTTGGTCAAACACTTTGTGAATGGTTTTTGTGGTAGCCCCAATTTCCTTTTTATCTGAAGCATTAACACTAAGCCTGGCTAATATTGATTCAGATGAATAGTATGCAGCATTTTCATAAATCCGGTTATAAAATTGTTCTACTTCACTGTAAGTTACCGGCACCACATCATCGTTATTCAATTCAGGATGTATAAGGTTGGCAAGCGACCATGCAATTCCTCCACTAAACGCAATGTTATCGCTCATATTGTATGCCCCGCTCACATTTACAGCATACACTATTTCCTGATTGGCACTACCTTCCAATACTCTAAATAATTGTTTGCGATAATTGGCCAAGCTTACATCAGACTCCATTCTTTTTTCTGTAGCGTTGGCCACACTTTTGGTACCCCAGGTTAATTCAAACAATCGTATGTTGCTAATATCCACATTGGGAAAATAACCTCCTTTTGTATTTCCGCTGCCAATGTCAATTAAAAATGTAGAAAATCTTTTTGACGGAGGCACTATTCCTAAATGAGATAACCTTGCTTCGTCTTGAACACTTACTAATTCAAATGATCGCTGTGGCTCAAGCACATTTTTCCTAAAGGAAGCGCTCAACTTTTCTACCCATATTTTATTATTTTCTTTTTCTGACAATACCTTTACGCCACTGCTCATTACCGTAAAAATATTTTGTGTGGGGATACCCAAATTTTTATTGGCCTGCATGTACAATGCGGTAAGTGCATTTAAAGTGGCTTGATAAGTGGGTTCGTTAAAGCTAATGAAATCGGTATTTACAGAGGTATCTTTTAATGTATTGAAATTACCAGATTCATCTTCATTTTTTTCTATTTCCAATACCGACATTTTAACACCCTTTGACCCCACTTCTATACCTGCATACACTGCCGATTTTTTAAATTTTAATTTAAAACTTTGCTGGCCGTTTGCAAATACAAAGCAACCGGTACTCAAAAGCAAAAAAGCTAATTTTTTATATAACCCAAAAATCATATTAAAGAGAATTTACAAAGTAAAAATACTGTTTAAATGCGTGCTTCTTCTCCCTTATGCACATGTGTGAAAAAATGGTGTAAAACAGGCAGGCAATTTGTCACTTTCCTCCATTAGACCACTTAAACCTCTTTTAAAAACCAAACTGTTCTCGAACTTGACTTTGTTGAAAATTACTTGCCCAATTTACTTTAGTACAATGTTGCAACCCTTTCAATAATGTTTTTACAAGTGAAATAATAAACTTTAAGGTTGGCAAACCCGCTCAAATGCATCTCAGTTTCTGGAACATTCTAAGTATCAACCATCATTTCTTTTTAAATTTGCAATAAAATTTCATACTTGGAAAATGAATTGCAGAAAGAAACCGAAAGGTTTCGGGCACTTTTTGAATATGCCTCTATTGGTATAGTACTTTGTAGGGCAGATGGTAAAATAGATATGGCAAACAATTATTTACTTGCTCAATTCGGCTATTCCAGTAAAGAAGAGTTGCTGGGAAAACACATTGAATTGCTCATACCTCAGCGCTATCAACATAAGCATAAAGCGCATAGAAATGAGTATAATAAAAGACCCGAACATCGATCAATGGGCATTGGCAGAGATTTATACGCCCTTAAAAAAAATGGTGAGGAATTTCCGGTAGAAGTAAGTTTAAGCCCTTATAACGACGAAACAGGCCCACATATTATAGCTTTTGTAATAGACACCACTTTTAGGAAACAAATTGAAATGGATGTATTACAAAAGCAGCAACAACTGGAAGTTACCAACAAAAAAATTGAGCAACTCAACAATGAGCTTGAAGCGAAAGTGAACGAAAGAACCAGCCAGCTATCAAATGCATTAGAACAAATAGAGGCATCGAGAGATGATTTGAAAAATGCACTGAACCGTGAAAAAGAACTGGGCGATTTGAAAAGCAGGTTTGTTTCAATGGCTTCGCATGAATTTAGAACTCCTCTTAGCACTATTCTTTCTTCAGCATCGTTGTTAGCAAAATATACCCAAAAAGAAGAGCAGGATAAACGAGACAAGCATATTCAACGCATCAAAAATTCAGTAAATACGCTCACCGATATCCTGAATGAATTTTTATCGTTGGGAAGAATTGAAGACGGCAAAATTTCTGTTCGATTCAATAGCTTTAATGCAAAAGAATTTGTGGCCAACCTTTGTTCCGAAATGGGCATACATGTGAGGGCAACTCAAAAAATCATTTATTCACATAAAGGAGATGAACTGGCTTACCTCGACGAATCGTTACTGAGGAATATATTATTTAACTTGCTGAGCAATGCTATAAAATTCAGCAATGAAGATGGTGTTATAAATGTAGAAACCAAACAAAATAAAAAAGGATTTTCTTTAACCGTAAGCGACGAAGGTATAGGCATTTCCAAAGAAGATCAACAGCATTTGTTTGAACGATTTTTTAGAGCTGCCAATGTTACCAATATTCAAGGTACCGGACTTGGTTTGCACATAGTAGGCAAATACACCGAACTGATGAATGGAAAAATAAAATTTAAAAGCGAACTAGATAAAGGCACCAGCATACATATACATTTTGATAACCTTTTGAGCATACATGAAACAGCACATACTACTAATAGAAGATAACGACGAAATAAGAGAGAATACTTCAGAAATTCTTGAACTGGCCAATTACAAGGTTACCGTTGCAGAGAATGGAAAAGTAGGCGTAGCAAAAGCAATGACGGAAAAACCTGATCTTATTATTTGCGATATAATGATGCCGGTACTGGACGGTTATGGCACTTTGCACCTGTTGAGTAAAAATGATGAACTCAACTGCATTCCTTTTATATTCTTAACGGCCAAGTCAGACAGAGCCGACCTTAGAAAAGGTATGGAAATGGGGGCCGATGATTATATTACCAAACCATTTACCGATTTAGAATTACTCAACGCAATTGAACGAAGACTTAAAAAGGTAAAGCAGTTTCAAAAACAATATACTGCTGATGCAGAAGGTATGAGGCAACTTATACGAGATATGCAAGTAATGCCCGACCTTACAACCATTGCAGACAACCAGCCTGAAAGCAGCTACCATAAAAAGCAAACCATTTATAGCTATGGGCAACATCCTAAAAAATTATATTTCTTAAAAAGTGGAAAAGTAAAAACTTTTGTAAGCAACGAATTTGGAAAAGACTTAACCATTGGCCTCTATTCTTCCGGAGATTTTTTTGGCTATACTGCTCTTTTGGAAGGAGAGCTTTATAAAGAAACCGCAGAAGCAATAGACAACGTGGTGGTTTCAGAAATTCCTATTGAGTCTTTTGAAAAATTGCTGTATTACAATAAAGATGCCACCCGCAAGCTGATACAATTGCTTGCCAACAACATTACAGAAAAAGAAAAACAACTATTAGATATAGCTTATGATTCTTTGCGCAAAAGAGTAGCTTCAGCTTTAATAACACTGCACAAAAAATATTGTCAGCCCAACGAAGAAAATTTTTCTATTCAAATATCAAGAGAAGACCTTGCCAATATTGCGGCTACTGCTACAGAATCCCTCATACGAACATTAAGCGATTTTAAACATGAAAGGCTAATTGATATAAACGGAAGCAAAATCACCATACTAAACGAACAAAAACTGATGAATATGCTTAACTAAGATTGAGTGTATCGGAGATAGTATTGTTAAACTCGTTTTTAAGTGCAGTATTTTCCTGAACAAATTTTTCCATTTCATTTCTCAACCTTACCTGCAATTTCAGTATTAATTCATCTTGCAAATGCTCACCCCCAATATGCTGCTTAAGCATTTGAGATTGCAATCTTATATCCTGATGCAGGGTGAGAATAAGCTCATCTATAAAAACAAATTTGTTATTAAAATACTCGGCTGTAGTCACCAAATCTACCTCATTATATTTATCAATCAACTCTGCCAGGTACATTTTTAAATAAGCATTTTCCTGCTTATGATAATCCAGTGAACGCTCCCATGCAAGCAACTCGTGCCTGTATTTTTCCGGTGCCTGAATCAACGACTTGTTCATATTAATACTTAATTCAAATTCTTATTTAACTGGATGACATTGCGTAGGTATATTATGTACATCGGAAACCATTGAAGGGCTTAAATATGGAATACCAAGTCCTAAGCCACGCACAATAAGAATACAAGCCATTAAAGTCATCAAATATGGATATGCTTTTCTTAGCTTAACCCTTGCATTTATCGAAAAGTAGCTACCAAAGAAACTTATACTCCACATAAGAGGCAATGTTCCCAATCCAAAAAACAGCATAAACAATGCACTATTCCAAACCGATGCCGATGTGATAGCAGCGGCTGCTGCCATATAAACCAACCCGCAGGGTAATAACCCGTTTAATAAGCCAATGGTAAAAACAGATGAATAATTTTTTTGTTTAAAAAAGTATCCCAGCTTTTGCCTAAGTGCCAAAAACCATTTTTGTATAAAATGGTCGGCCCTTTTAAACACAAACAACCTGGGGAGCAACAGAAATATAATGATGAGTACACCCATGGCAATAGATAATACCTGCTGCATACCAAACAATTTAAAAGAGCTACCCAACAGCCCAAAAGCAATTCCTAAAATGGTATAGGTAATTGCACGGCCAAAATTATACAATAAAGTACCTGCAAATTTTGCCCATTGATTTTCCTTTAATGGCAAAGCCAGTGCAAGCGGGCCACACATGCCTACACAGTGGAGGCTTCCGGCTGCTCCCATCACTAATGCAGATAATAGGAAAACCATCATTGAATAAACAATTTTTGTTCGTGATAATAAGAAACAGCTTCGCTCTCCCATTGTATTTTAAAATCGTGCATGCCGCTATTACTTCCTGTCAGAGGCAACAAAAACCTTCCGGTAGATGTTGCTAAATCTTTTTTAATGTCTTTTGACTTATCGGCAATACAATACAACCACAGCAACGCTTTTACATTTTTTTGCTGCATTTCTTTGGGTAATACAATTTCAATATTTTCACCCACTTGCCTGCATACTACTTTTTCGCTCAATTGTGTGGCTCTTTGTATTTCGTCTATCCTACCCTGGTACTTTAGTTCCTGCTCATAATAATCGGGAACTACCAGGTCCATTTGCTGCATAGATGCTTTAAAAACCATTATTAAAATGCCGGCCACAAAAAGGCTGAACACAATCACTATTTTAGTTCCCCAATTCATAAACTCTACTTTTATTAATTATATACTTCCGGACCAATAAATTTTGCCCGGATGGTTTTTACTTTTTTACCTGCATCGTACAATCCTATATCTAACTGGGTTTTCCAATTTTTTATATCTTCTCTTTTTAGTTTCACAAAAAATTGCAAATGGGTATAATCGCTCTTTTTTATTAATGCTGTTTTGGTGGCTATTAACTCAATTTCGCCAGGCACATTTTCAAGTTTTAGCGTAATGGGTATATCCTGATGTGTTTTATTAGCCAGTTTTAAATTGTACAAGTTACTGATGCGTCCATCGGGCAATGTAGTGTAGGTCATACCTGCTGTTCGCATAAGCGTTGCATCTAAATCGGTTCTACTAATTAATAAAAAAGCCAAAAGTGATATTAATAATAATAGTACCGATGAATAGGCTTTTATCCTTCTGTTGAAAACAAGTTTCTTTTTTTCTTTTATCGAATTTTCCGATGCATATCTTATTAACCCAACCGGTTTATGAACGCTGGTCATAATGGCGTCGCAGGCATCAATACATGCAGTGCAGTTCACACATTCCAACTGTGTACCGTTTCTAATATCAATCCCGGTAGGGCAAACCCTTACGCATGCAAAGCAATCTACACAGTCGCCCTTATGAGTTTCTTCTTCAATGGTTTTTTTTGTTAGCTTTCCCCTGGGCTCTCCTCTTTCATAATCGTATGCAACCACAATAGAATTTCTATCGAGCAATACACCCTGCAACCTTCCGTAGGGGCAAACCACTATACAAACCTGCTCTCTAAACCACCAATACACAAAAAAGAAAATAGTGGTGAAAATCATTAATGAAATAAAGGTTCCAATGCTTTGGGCCGGGTGCGATACATACTCCAGCAGTTTATCCATTCCAATTATATAAGCCAAAAAGAAATTGGCGATTATAAAAGAAATAGCATAGAAAATAATAAACTTAATAACCCTTTTCTTTATTTTAAAACTATTCCAGGGCATTTTACGCAACTGCATTTGTTTGGTGGAATCTCCATCAATCCAATACTCAATTTTTCTAAATATCATTTCCATAAAAATGGTTTGCGGACATGCCCATCCGCAAAACACCCTGCCAAATACAACTGTGAACAGAATAATAAAAACTATAAAGGCAAGCATTCCAATACCGAAAATGAAAAAATCCTGCGGCCAAAACACTACACCAAAAAGTACAAACTTTCTTTCTAAGAAATTAAACATCATCAATGGCTCTCCATTTACTTTTATAAATGGCAGTCCAAAAAATACAATCAGGTAAAACACCGTAAACCAGGTACGTAAATTATACAACCTGCCTTTTGGCTTTTTAGGATGAATATAATTTCGTTTCCCCTCTTTTGTAATGGTGGCTACGGAATCTCTAAATTCTTCCTCTTGTTCTAATATGTTGTTATTGGTATTCAATAGTATGTTTTATTCTTATTTAATAGCAGTACTATCCGCAGGCGTAGCGGCAGATCCTCCTGCAGCATCATCAAACAAATCTCCTTGTGGAGGCTTAGCATTGGGCGGATTGGTTCCTTTGATAGATTTTATAAAGCTCGAAAGGTTCAATATGTCTTTGGGTGAATATTGTTTTTCCCATGCCTGCATCCCTTTATCGGGATAACCATGTTTTACTGAAAGATATATATCGGTTAATGAGCCTTTGTGAATCCAATAATCATCGGTAAGATTGGGGCCTGTGCTTCCCTCGCCTTCTTTACCATGGCAAGCCCAGCACATCATTAGGAAAATTTCTTTTCCTTTGGCAATGCCGCTTGCATCTGCCATTTGAAGATTTGCCTCATCCACATTGTCTTTATTCTTTGCCTTAAACGCTTCCATTTCAATTTTGGCCTTTGCCAGTTCATCATCATATTCCTGCAATTGGTTTTTGCCACTTCCAAAAACATGAAAATTCAACATATACAAAACAGAAATACCAATGGTAATAATAAAACCCCATTTCCACCAGGGTGGCAAAGCATTGTCCAATTCTTTTATACCATCGTAATTGTGAGCCAGTTCAATTTCGCTTTCCTTTTCAACAGCCACTGCATTGGTAAACACTTTTTTGTCCATGCGTTTCCACCACTCAACCAATGCTAAAGATTTTTTTGCCGGTTCCGGCATCAGTTCCCGTTTCATTCGGTTGATATACAAAAGCAACACAAAAATTACCAACACTTCTGAAGCTATCACTGTAATAAGTGCCCAAAATGCAGTAGGTGCCAGGCCTCCGTAATTGGGTAATACTTTTACAGCTTCGGCGGCTGCATCGGTAGCTTCCTGGGCAAATGCATTACCATTGCCCAAGCCAAGCATTATGAGCAACAAAACTATTACAGATGATTTTGACTGCCTTTGTTTTTCAAGTACCTGGCGACTCAATGTAATTAACACCTGCCCCATTGCATACACCACAAAAGCTAATACAATAGCCACCAGCATCATTGTAAATGCCAGCATATTATTTGATGATTGTACGGTTTTAGCTTCGCCTGCAGCAGCATCCTGCGCCATGGAAGCAACACTGCTCAAAAGCAGTAAAATTGGTATAAACAGTATTTTAGCAAATCGCATTTTAGTAAAGGTTTTATAGTTGAACGATGCTGTTTGGTTCTTCATTTTCAAGTGGAATATTGGCCAGGGCTTTAACCGATTTTTTATCCATCTTCACCACATAAACCGTTAACACTATAAAAAACACAAAGAAGATGACCAAAGAAATAAGTGGATATATTTCAATGTGATCTATTTTTTCGGCGTATTGTTTTATAAACTTAAACATGGATATTTTATTTAGAAGGTTTTGAAATATCGGCACCTAAGCGTTGCATATAAGCAATTAATGCTATCACCTCTTTATTGGGTGAAATGCGTATGCTGTCGGTGAGTAAATTATTAGTAATACCGGTTGCCTGCTTCATCAAATCCTGGTTGGCAATATTTTCATATCCTTTTGGATATGGTACGCCCAATGTTCTCATGGCATTTATTTTTGCTTTGGTAGATGATGTATCTAAATTTTTAGAAAGCATAAACTCATAAGGTGGCATCACCGAACCTTCACTCATAGATGATGGCTCTCTAAAGTGACGGAAATGCCAGCCGTCGGATTTTTTAAGATTTCCTGTTCCTTCTCTTTGTAAATCCGGACCGGTGCGTTTGCTTCCCCACTGAAAAGGATGATCGTACACAAACTCGCCAGCTTTAGAATACTCGCCATATCTTTCTGTTTCGTTTCTAAACGGACGAATCATTTGCGAGTGACAGGTATAGCAGCCTTCACGTACATACAAATCTCTTCCATGTAATTCAAGTGGCGTATATGGTTTTACGTTAGTAATGGTAGGTACGTTCGATTTAATTAAGAATGTGGGAATAATTTCGATAGCTCCACCAATTAAAATCACTATCAAACTAAGCACCATCATTTGCACAGGCTTGCGTTCTAACCAGGTATGCCATTTTTCACCTGCCTGCCTTGCGCCTAATTTTGGAAGTGCCGGTGCCTCTGCTTCTTCATTGGCTACCAGTTTACCGGATTTTACGGTTTTGTAAAGGTTAATCAACATAAATATCACCCCGGTAATATACAAGGCACCGCCTAGTGAACGCATTATATAGAATGGTTTCATGTAGGTTACGGTTTCAAGGAAAGAATATTTTAACTGACCACTTTCGGTAAATTCTTTCCACATCATACTTTGAGTAAACCCTGCCCAATACATTGGCACCGCCCAAAATATTATCCCCAATGTAGCCAACCAAAAATGATTGTTAGCCCATTTTTTTGAATAAAGTTTGGTATTAAAAATTCTTGGAATCAACCAATACAATACTGCAAAGGTGAGCATACCATTCCATCCCAGGCCGCCTACATGCACGTGTGCTACAATCCAGTCGGTATAGTGAGCAATAGCACTTACATTTTTTAATGAAAGCATAGGGCCTTCAAAAGTAGCCATACCGTAAGCGGTAATGGCAACCACCATAAATTTTAAAATTACATCGTCTCTCACCCTATCCCATGCTCCACGTAAAGTAAGTAACCCATTTATCATACCGCCCCAGCTTGGGAAAATCAACATTACCGAAAACACTACACCCAACGATTGTGCCCAGTCGGGTAAGGCGGTATATAACAAGTGATGCGGGCCTGCCCATATATATAAAAAGATAAGCGACCAAAAATGTATGATAGAAAGCTTATAAGAATAAACCGGGCGATTGGCTGCCTTTGGTAAAAAGTAATACATCAACCCCAGGTAAGGAGTGGTAAGAAAGAATGCTACCGCATTGTGCCCATACCACCATTGCACCAGGGCATCCTGCACGCCTGCGTACCAGCTATAACTTTTAAACATGCTAAAAGGCAATGCAAATGAATTAACCAAATGCAATACCGCCACTGTAACAAATGTGGCTATGTAAAACCAAATGGCTACATACAAATGCTTCTCTCTTCTTTTAAGAATGGTAGCAAACATGTTCCAACCAAATACCACCCATATAATGGTGATGGCAATATCAATTGGCCACTCTAACTCGGCGTACTCTTTACCCTGCGTAAAGCCCAATGGTAAACTAATGGCAGCGGCTACAATAATTAATTGCCAGCCCCAAAAATGTATTTTGCTCAATAAGTCGCTATACATTCTTGTCTTTAGCAAGCGTTGTAAGGAGTAATAAACACCCATAAAAATTCCATTACCCACAAATGCAAAAATTACTGCATTGGTGTGTAATGGTCTCAACCTGCCAAAAGTGCCATACTCCTTTATATTTAGAGAAGGAAAGGCCAATTGCAAGGCTGCATACAACCCTACGAGCATACCAACTATTCCCCAGAACATGGTTGCGTACGCAAAGTTTTTTACTGTTTTGTTGTCGTAATAAAATTTTTCTACCTGCATTTAAAAAAAATTTAGTTAGTTGGTTTTTGTTGTGGAAGACTCTTTTTTATCATCGAAAAGCATTCTTACAGATGGGGTATAATCATCGTCGTATTGCCCTTTAATAACGCTCCATATAAATGCAATAAGGAAGGAGCCGGCCAATACCATGCTTATTCCTATTAAAATAAATAATGCACTCATACAATTAAAATTTTAAGGCTCAAAAATATTGAATGACAGTTTTATGACGAATGACAGCTATCAAATAAATACATGACTTTCGTCAGTTTTTGTAGATAAACCAATGCGCCTCGCAACTATTCCCGATAACAACCCTGCCAACGAAACAATACTTATACTACTCAGCGGCATTAATATAGCCGCCACTAAGGGAGAAAGTTTTCCTTGCACTGCAAAAGATAAACCTACAAAATTGTATAGAATAGATAAAATAAAACCTGCCAACACTATCTTCTTGCCCCACTTAGCATAAGCTAATAACTTAGGCAGCTCCGGTATCATACTTCCATCTATTATTGCATCGCAGGCCGGAGAAAATCTTCCGGCATCATCACTTACTGCAATTCCACAGTTGGCCTGCATCAATGCTCCGGCATCGTTTAAGCCATCGCCTATCATCAATACTTTGCCGCTGCTCTCTTTACAATTCTTTATATAATTTAATTTTTGTTCGGGGCTTTGGTTGAATAAAATGGTTGCTTCCTTTCCAAATATAGAACGCATGTTTGCTTCTTCGGCATTGTTATCACCGGATAACAAATGCAAACCATATCCATTGTGGCAGAGTTGATGTGCCATTGCGTGCAAACCTTTTCGGTAGTTGCCGGGGATTTCATAATACCCCTTATATTGATTATTGATTTGTACATGTACCCGGCTTGTTGCCATTGTGTTTTCATTGCTTTCGCTTTGTCCTAAAAAAACCGAAGATCCTATTTTTATATCCGTATTGTTTACAACGGCATCAATACCTAACCCCGAAAATTCTTTAAAATAACTGGTAGCTGCTTTTTCGTTTACCAAAAGCGAGTTGGATATTGCCTTGCTTAAAATATGTGATGAATGGGTAGTAGCTCCATACACTTGCATTTCTTCTTCGGCATTAAGCGGTGTGCCTACAAAGCCGGGTTTAAATGCCAGACGCTGTGTAAGTGTGCCCGTTTTATCAAAAACAATTTGCTTAATTGCTGCAAGCGATTCTATTACCGATGCATTTTTAAGGTATAATTTATTTTTTCCGAAAATGCGCTGCATACTTCCAAAACTAAATGTTGAGCTGAGCAATAAGGAGCAGGGGCAGGCTACTATTAAAACAGCCGTAACTGCATACCAGGTTTTTTCGGGTGTGTTTATGCTCCAATAAATACCGGTAATAGCTGCAATGCTAAACAGTACAATGGTAAAATACCTGCTCCACGGATGAATAAACGATTCTTTGGAATGTTTTAAACTGTTGGTTTCGGAGGTAAAGATATCGTTGTTCCAAAGTTGGGTAATATAGCTTTGCGAAGGTTCTTTTTGAACCAAAAGCTGTATCCTTCCGCCCATTTGCTTGCCACCTGCAAACAATACATCATTCAGTTTTTTTTCAACCGGTTTATGTTCACCGGTTACAAAGCTGTAATCAATATTTGCCTTTCCTTCCAGCAATACAGCATCTGCAGGAATCATTTCTTCGTTTCGCACCACAATGGTATCGCCAACTTTTAATTTGGTTACAGGGATATTTTCTTCCTTACTATTTTTTAAAACAGTTACGCCTAATGGAAAATAAGATTTGTATTGCCTGTCAAAGGAAAGGGCATCATAAGTTTTGGATTGAAACCATCTTCCTATGAGCATAAAGAAGATAATACCAGCTCCTGAGTCAAGATAACCTGCACCGGTTCCGGAAATGATTTCATAATAGCTTCTGCCAAATGTAATTATACTTGCCAATGCAATGGGTGCATCTATATTCACTATCCCCTGCCGCAATCCTTTCCAGGCCGAAATAAAAATACTACGGGCACTAAAAAAAATCACCGGCAGCGACAAGGCAAAAATCACCCAGGTAAAAGTTTGTTTTAAACCCGGCTCTATATCGCCGCCGGAAAAATATTCCGGAAAACTCAGCATCATTATATTGCTGAAACAAAAACCGGCCACACCTAATTCAATAACCCTTCCTTTGTTGAATTTATTTTTAGTGATGGCAGCATCATCTTCGAGGCTAATAGCAGGTTCGTAACCAATAAATGCCAATAACTCTACCAATTTTCTTAAACTATTACCCGATGGATTATAACTTACAAAGAGTTCCTTTTTTTCAAAATGAACCTGGCTTTTTATTACAGCCTCGTTTATCTTGTGTAGGTTTTCCAATAAATAGATACAGGATGCACAATGCATTTGCGGTAATCGAAAAAGGATATTCACCTGCTCATCACTTCTAAAACTCACCAGCTTATCAATAACCGAAACATCATCAAGATAAGCAAATCGTTCGCTCACAAATTTTCCTTTGGCCGTTAATCCGGGCGTTTTATCCAAATCGTAGTAGGTGCATAAATTGTTTTCATTCAACAACAAAAAAACCTGGCTGCAGCCGGTACAGCAAAAATGCTTTTCGTTTACCACTACATCTGTTATACAGGGCTCTCCGCAGTGAAAACAACTGTGCTTATCTTTTAATGTATTTGCTAACATTTTACAAATTCAAAGCTATAAAGCCGTATATAAAGGTATAATGACGATTATCAAACTTATAACTGACATTTATCAGTTTATATCTTCATTCAGTTACCTTTGCGCCAAAATTTAGCAGCATGGCAAATGGTTCTCTTAAAGATCTAAAAAAATTTTGTTTTATAGCATTATTAGAAGGTATTTCTTATTTAATATTATTGTTAATTGCAATGCCCCTTAAATATTTTGCCGACATGCCTTTGTTTGTAAAATACTTTGGATGGGCGCATGGTGTGTTATTTGTATTATTTTGTTTTTATTTAGTAAAAGTTTGGCAGGGCTTCAAGTGGAGCTTTGGTAAAACCGCAATGGCATTTATTGCATCTCTTTTACCCTTTGGTACATTTGTACTCGATAAAAATTTAAAAAAAGAATATCCTGAACTAAAGTAACTTTTTTTGTCCGGGCTTTAGTACTACTATCTGCATTGTTGCATCGCCCTCTTGTACGGCATACCAAAAAGCAAGTACAAAATACAACGGCCATTAACTTTCTATTTAATTTAGGCTACCTAAAGCTACTTATATGCTTTAAAAGCCCTTCCCCTATCTTTGCCGCATACAATTGCTACATATGAATCTTGAAGCTAATAAAAACGAAGATGCTATGAAAATGGCATGGGCCGGTATTCGACAAAAGCTGGAAAAAATTTACGAAGGCGGGGGAAAAAAATCAGCAGAAAAACAAAAAGAAAAAAACAAAATGGTTGCCCGTGAGCGCATTGCCTACCTGTGCGACGAAGGCAAACCATTTATTGAGATAGGTGCTTTTGCAGGATACGAAATGTACAAAGAGCAAGGTGGCTGCCCGGCAGGAGGCACGGTTGCCGGTATAGGTTACATTAGCGGAAGGCAATGCATTATTGTTGCAAACGATCAAACGGTTAAAGCAGGAGCCTGGTTTCCAATTACCGGTAAAAAAAATCTTCGCTTGCAGGAGATAGCCATGGAAAATCATTTACCCATTATTTATATAGTAGATAGTGCCGGTGTTTATTTACCCATGCAGGATGAAATTTTTCCCGACAAAGAAAATTTTGGCAGAATATTTCGCAACAATGCACGCATGAGTGCAATGGGCATTACTCAAATAGCGGTGGTTACCGGAGCCTGTGTAGCCGGCGGTGCTTACCTTCCTATAATGAGTGATGAAACCATAATGGTAGAAGGTGCAGGTTCAATTTTTTTAGCAGGCCCTTATTTAGTAAAAGCAGCCGTGGGTGAAGATATTGATGCCGACACTTTAGGCGGCGCAGTAACGCATACCGAAATTTCCGGAATAGCCGATTATAAATTTAAAACAGAGCAGGAATGTTTTGATAAAGTTAAAAGCATCATGAGTAAATTGGGAGAACCGGCTCATGCAGGTTTCAATAGAACTCAACCCAAAATGCCGGCATTAAACAATAGCGAACTGTTTACCATTATGAGCGAAAACAACAGTAAGCCTTATGATATGCTGCAACTCATAAACTGTATTGCAGATGCCGACAGTTTTGATGAGTTTAAAGCAGACTATGGCAAAACCATAGTGTGCGGTTATGCAAGAGTAGATGGGTGGGCGGTAGGTATTGTGGCCAACCAACGCTTAATTGTAAAAAACAAAAAAGGCGAAATGCAAATGGGTGGTGTTATCTACAACGATAGTGCCGATAAAGCTGCCCGCTTTATTATGAATTGCAATCAAAAGAAAATTCCGTTGGTTTTTTTGCAGGATGTTACCGGCTTTATGGTGGGTAGCCGAAGTGAACATGCGGGCATTATTAAAGATGGCGCAAAGTTGGTGAATGCAGTGGCCAATTCGGTGGTGCCAAAAATTACCATCATTATTGGCAACTCATATGGTGCAGGCAACTATGCCATGTGTGGCAAGGCTTACGACCCCCGATTTATTTTTGCATGGCCTACGGCCAAAATTGCAGTTATGGGTGGCGAGCAGGCTGCTAAAACTATGCTGCAAATTCAGGTGGCAGGCATGAAGGCAAAAGGAAAAGAAGTAAGTACCGAAGAAGAAAAAGAAATTTTAACCAATATAACGGCTAACTATACACTACAAACCAAACCCGAATACGCAGCAGCAAGGTTGTGGGTAGATGCTATTATAAATCCGGCCGATACAAGATTGGTTATAAGCGAAGGCATTAAAGCAGCCAATCAAAATACTCAAATGGAAGAATTTAAAATGGGGGTATTTCAGGTGTAATTTTTTGGTTGCTGGTTGCTGGTTGCTGGTTGTTGGTTGCTAGTTGTTGGTTCCTGGTTTCTGGTTGCTAATTGTTGGTTCCTGGTTTGGAGTTCGTAACTTTAAAGTTCTTTTATTTTTTTTTGACTTTTGACTTTTGACTNNGGGCATCATCGCAAAGAATTATCGCAGGGCTATCGGCTTACTACCAATAATAGAATGGAGTTACTGGCTGTTATCAAAGGATTAGAATCCATCAAAAAAAATGAACTTCCTGTAACCATTTATTCCGATAGCAAGTATGTGGTAGATGCCATTTCAAAAGGCTGGCTCAATACCTGGATTAAAAACAATTTTGCCGGTGGTAAAAAAAATCCGGATTTATGGAAACAGTATTACTTACTCTCTAAGTGTTTTACCATTAAAATGGTTTGGGTAAAAGGCCATGCCGATAATCCTTTCAATAATAGATGCGATGAACTAGCAACTGCAGCAGCAGATGGAAAAAATTTATTGGTGGATGAAGGATACGAAATGTTCAAATAAAAAGCCCCACTTCAAAAGCAGGGCTGTGTGTTCTATGGGGATTGTTAAGAGAAAACTATCTTATAATTAGCACTGTACCTTTTATTGGTTTCATGTCGGGCTCTCCGGGATTAATTACATATACATACGCCCCTATTGGCTGAGCCTTTCCCTTGTATGTGCCATCCCAAGGTTTAGCATATCCTTTTGATTCAAATATTTTTTGGCTGTAACGATTAAAAATAGTTACCACTGCATTGGGATAACCTGCCAATGCCGGAATTCCCCAGGTTTCATTTAAACCATCTCCATTGGGCGAAAAGGCATTGGGTACATAAATGGTAGTAATAATTTTTACATTCATACTATCGGTAGCCACACAGCCACTCAACCTATCGGTAGCGGTTACCCTATATAAAATATCTACGGGTGAATTGGTTATTGGCGTAAGAATATTAGCAGCCGATAAAGATATTGCAGGCGTCCATAAATAATCGTAACCGGTAGTATTATTTGAACTGGCAAGTATGATTTTTGAATCCGAAGCTCTTTTAAAAATGTCGGGGCCTGCATCTACCACCGGTTTTACGGCAATATTTATTGGTTGAGGCGTTATGATGGCCTGGCAGCCGGCTGCATTTTGTACCGTTAGAGAAATAATATAGTTACCTGCTGTTTGGTAAGTATGCGTAAATGGTGGAATGGTATTTAGCGATGCATTGCCCATATTCCAATTCCAGGCATTAATATCGGCACTGCCTGTTGCAGTAATTTGTACCGGCATTCCTTCGCAAAGCGCCGGAGCAGAAGCATTAAAACTTGCAGTGGGGTTAAGTGCTACTCCGGTAATAAATTGTTCGGTAGTATCACTGGGGCATCCGCCATAGCTAACAGCATGCCGTACCCGAATATTAACAGCAGGTGTTAAATAATTGTGGGTAGCCAGATTTGTTGTACTAATAGATGAAGTTTGTCCATCACCAAATTCCCAATACCAATTGGTAGGAACTGATGCATTGAAAACAGTTGCCGAAGTAAAAATAAAATTACTGTCCACACAAGGTTTTCCCGCCAGCGAAAAAGCCGATGATGGTTTGGCTGTAACATTCACCACTGTTCTAAACGTATCACTCATGCATCCATTGCTGCCCTGCACTACCAAAGAAACATTGTAAGTATTTACAGCAGTGTAAGTGTAACTAAATGGATTTCCATTATTGTAATTAGCCGTATTTCCATCGCCAAAATTCCATTGCCAATTGGTAATGCTGCCACTCACCGGTGTTGAATTATTGGTAAATTGAATAGATTGCCCCAAGCATACATCAGCACTATAAGTAAACGAGGCAATGGGCTTTGGCAATATAGTAATTGACTTTGTAACCGTATCGCTACTGCATCCGTTATTTGAACTTACCCACAATTTTATTTGATAAGTGCCCGGCGTGTTATATAAATGATAAAACGGATTGCCATTACTTCTCACTTCGGAATTGCCATCGCCATAGTCCCAATGCCAGGAAGTAATATTGCCTACAGCAACAGAAGATGTATCGGTAATATAAACAGAATCTCTTTGGCAAATACCGGCTGCTGCACCAAAGCGTGCAATAGGTTGATCTAAAATATTTATGGTTCTAATGGTATCATCAATACAACCATTATCGGCAATGATTCTGTAACGTACATCATGCGGTCCGGCAGTTAAAAACAATTTGCTGGTATCCACAGAACCGGATGTACTGTTATCATCAAAAAGCCATTGGTATCCGCTAATATTAAATCCGGTAGTTAATGAATTACCTGTGAACGAAACAGTATCATTTAAGCAAAGTGCAGCAGAATAATTGAAAGAAGCTGTGGGGCCATCTTTCACAACAATTTTAATATTGGCCGTTTCGGTTTGACTACAGTTTTCAATTACGGTAGATGTAAAGCTAATGGGCAAATAAAATGTACCCGTTTGTGAAAATGTAAAATCTTGTTGCAGCGTATATACATAATAGGTTCTGCCATTAATTAATTCTGTTCCTAACGGAATTGGATTATTGATGATAGAATCGGTTGCAGGCGAAATGCCAGGCACCTGGCTCAATTTCCAGTGAATGGATGTAGCCGGATAAGCCAGCTTCACATACAATCGGAGCGGAGTATTTTTACAGGTAAAGGTATCAACCTGCCCGTTGCTGTTATTAACATTGGCTATTGTTCCATAGTGATTAAGATTATTAATAAGTGTGCCTACATTATACCCGTAACTTTCGTAATTGCCCAGCCCATATACTGTGGCAGTAAAAGCAGAATCTGAAACAATGGTATGCTGTGCTGCTGGACCAATGAACCTTGCCAGCGCTACAGAATAAGAAGGCATATTTGGGTGAATCTTTATTTGAGAAGCCGGTAGCACGTTTCCATCTACTCTTAAACTTGCAACCCCCGAATTGGGCAGGATGATATTGGAGTAAACATAATCAATACCCGATAACCGGCTGGTGTAAAACAATACCGATTTTTGACCTTGCTCTATGGGGCTTAGATAAAACATTTCCGGATCTCCATAAGAAGGTGGTGCCGGAGAAGTTGTAGGAAAATTCCAGCATTGATTATCATTGGGTGTGTATTGCGAAACCATAATGGGTTTATCGGCAGTAAAATAATCTCCGCCGGTAGAATCCAGGTGTTCGTAAAAGAAATTATTTACCAGCCCTGTCATTACCACTCCGTTTCTTCTTACTACCGTAGTAGGGTCTAATACACAAATGCGATAATAGTTTCTATTGGTTTCATTAATATCTGTATTGGTATTGTTGATGGTATGATGTGTAAGATACCTGGTGCCCCAAGCCTGTGTGGGAAATACCTGTTGGTGCATAAACTCACCACCATCACCATAGCAAAGCCTTATGCCGCCTGAGCCGGAGAACAATGCTACCGGATGGCAAACCCCATCTGCTCCCGGAATGGAAACCACTTTACTACCCGTCATATCTTTACTGGCATCGGCGGCAATTCCATTAAACACTGCTTTACCAAACACATGATACGATTCGCCTTTATTCAAATTGATGGTATAGGTTTGATTAGGAAGCCAGCCATTTTTGGT
>DEHT01000093.1:27011-79094 GCA_002352045.1 Chitinophagaceae bacterium UBA2793
ACCGCAACCGGCTCTGTACTTACAATATGAATATTTCTATTTTGTAAACCATCCGTTAATGTGCGGGCATCATTGGGGCCCGACTTGGGAATTCTTATGGTTGCATTAACAGTATTTGCCGGAATATTTAAAGTTTGAGTATATCCTGTATTGGTAACAGAAACAGTAACCGTAGAAGCCTGAACAGTACTTATATAAATTGCCAATTCCTGGAAATTCACCGGCATCTCATGAAAAAAACTATAATCAAACCCATACGCCAGCCAAAACTCTTTTCCCCTGTTCGATTTATCCTGTGCCAATACATAACTCACATTCAGCACCAAAAGTAATAGCAGCAGTTTCTTAAACATAGTTTTATTGATATTAAACGAAATCGATATCCTTCACATAAATTTCGTGCACCAAAATAACCAATAAAAAATAAGCTTCAAACCAATGCAGGCTTGTTTTTTAAGCGCAAATCAAAAAATGAGTGTTTACCCCTAATTCTCAAATTGAGCATTTACACTCATGTATTTATTTTTTATAAAAAATATTTTTACTCCCTCAAAAAGATATAGAGACTGTTCCCGCTTGAGAATCTAATTTCCTATTTGTATTTAACCGGCTATTTATTATTCAAAACCAATTATTAACTAATGAGAAAAAGTTTTACAACTCAACAGTTTTTGCAGTCCATTTGTTTTGCATGGCTGTTAATTCTGGTAAGTAATCTTACACTTGCTCAAGGGCAGTACAATACTACCAACTGGCGTTTTAGCAATCCCAAGCAATTTGGGTTTACCGTTTTTGATGTTGATTTTTTTGACAACAACAATGTATTGGCAGTAGGTGCCGATGGTGGCATCGCCAAAAGTACCAATGGCGGCACCACCTGGAAATATGGTCCCTTTACTTTTGTAGATGCTACCGGCCAAAGGGTAAAGCAATCGTTCTTAGATGTTCATTACATTTCTGCCAATATTGCTTATGCAGTGGGTAGCAGAGGCTTAATGGCCAAAACCACCGATGGTGGAGACACCTGGACTTTTGTAACCACTCCTTTATTTGCCAATTCAAGAAATATTAATGCCTGTTGGTTTTTAGATGAAAACCGGGGATACATAGGCGGACAATTCAACACTTTGGATTCTATCCCTAAACTATATTACACTGCCAATGGTGGCAATACCTGGGACTCTTTAGCAGCCCCAATTCCTACAGGAAAAACCAAGGTGGGATATATCAACAATCCTAATCTTCCTCCACTACAATGGGACATAAGTCATAAAAACAAAGAAATTTTCAGAATAGAATTTTTAAATGAAAATACAGGTTATGTATCCGGCTCCGCATCACTATTATTTCCAAGATTTCCATCGGCTGCGGCAGCTACCTGTTTACCCAATGGCAACACTACATCAACAGGCTCAAGTGATGCTCCCTTAGTTTGGAAATTTAGTAATGGAAGCTTGCAAGATTTTTCACCATCAAAAGAAAGATTGGGTTATACCGGTATTAATAGTACAAACATTACCTGTACCACTACTTACGGAAGTATTAGTCCTCAAAGCCAATTGTACAGAGCATTTTCCATCATTAGCGATTCTTCAATTGTTTTGATGTCGTTTAATAACAATATAGTTTTAAAAATAAATACAGGTGTTAACGATAGCACTTTGAATGTAAATTTTGCAGGAGTATATGAAAAAGGTAGATATGAAATATTAAATTTTCCTTTCCCTCCATTGAGTGCGCCATCCATTCCTACTCCGCAAGTTTTACTTGCCAGCAATCCTTATCGAATTAAAAAAGCGGCAAGCGGNNAATGGCAAATTTTTAAGCATGGGTACCAATGGTGTTACTGCCGATTCAATAGCAGGTGGCACCTGGACAAGCACTTATCATGCAGTTCCACCTGCAGTAGGCCATACGCATGCTGAATTTGTTGATTGCAATAATGGTATTTTAGCAGGCTCATCAAATATTACCGTAACGGAAGATGGTGGCAAAACCTGGATTGATAAAAACCGGCCTGATTTTGCTAATTCATTCTATTCAATTAATGGTTTGGCCTACCCTTCATTAACCAAAGCTTTTTTTGGCGTAAGCAATGGCGTTATTTATAGTTCAGCAGATAAGGGCACAACGCTTGATCCTGCTTATACCAATATTAATTTTCAAATGAATGGTATATCTGCCGTAGGCAATGATACCGTTTATGTAACAGCCTATAGCCAATTTAGCACACCTGCTGCTAACAGAACAAACAATATATTCCGTTCATTTGATGGCGGTGTTACATGGAGTGCAATTGCAGGATTCCCGGTAGGTAGTACTTCACCAAATCTTTCTAAAATTTCATTTAGCAGCCACAATGTAGGTTATGTTGCAGGTACAAGAAATGGCATTTACAAAACAACCGATGCCGGTGCTACATGGACCAGCATCAATCCATTCCCTGCATTAAATGAAGCACCCACCGGTTTCCCTAATGCTTATTTAAGCTACCAGGAAATTCAGGCTTTAGATGATAACACCGTTTTTGCAATTGGTAATATGTTTACCAGCACAGGTGTAAAAAGAGTTTATAAAACCGTAAATGGCGGTACTACCTGGACCGATATTACAGGCAACCTGGAAACCTTACTTCCCATAGGAAATTTAATTGGTTTAAAAATGAGCGATGCCAATAATGGTTATGTTACCGCAGGTAGCATTTTGTTTAAAACTACCGATGGCGGCGCCAACTGGACCATGGATATAGCTCCGGCAAATAACCTATTTGAAACAATGGCATTTGCACCAGCTACGGTACCGGCAGCTGTTCCATTCCAAAACCGTAAACTATTTTTAAGTGGTTTAAGCTTCCCCCAGGCAAATGGCACCATTATGGAATATGGTGATACCCTCAACATTAATGTAAATGCCGATTTAGTAATTACCAATGCAACTTGTACCAGCCTTAATGGTGGATCTATTATAGCAAACACAAGTGGCGGTATAGCTCCATATACTTATAGCATTAATGGTGGTGCATTCCAAACTTCAAACAGCTTTACCGGTTTAGCACAAGGCACCTACACAATCACCATTAAAGATGCATTTTGTAGCGAACAAATTAAAACAGCTACCGTAGCATTTAATGATAACCTAACGGTATCGGCCACCCCGGCAGACACATTGGTATGTGCAGGTGCACCTGTTCAATTGAATGCTATAAGTGTTGCCAATGCTACTTATGCATGGTCGCCTGCAAACGGATTGAGCAGTACAACTATTGCAAACCCAATTGCNNCCCGATAAAACAATTGTGGCTGGCGCTTCTACTCAATTGAATGGTTCAGCATCAAATGTAGTTTCAATTGCATGGACTCCGGCTGCATCATTAACCGGAGCTAATACACTTACACCGGTGGCACAACCGGCAACCACTACCACTTATACTATGACTGTGGTAAATAGCGACAACTGTACATCAACCGACGATGCTGTAGTTACCGTAATCCCTTATTGTGTTAAACCTGCCAATGCATTTACTCCAAATGGCGATGGTATCCACGATAGATGGGTAGTAACCGATGGCAATGCATGTACCAACCAAATAATGGTAAAAGTATTTAACCGCTATGGCCATGTAGTATTTGAAGACAACAACTACCAAAACGATTGGGATGGTAAATACAAAGGCAAACCGGTGCCCGATGGTACATACTATTATGTAATTCAATACAGGCTCATTAGCGGAAGAATAGTACCTGCAAAAGGAGATGTAACCATTTTGAGATAACCATTTAAACTGACTATACACAAATGAAAAAATTAATAATAGCTGCAGCATTTATTGCAAGCGCTGCAGCCACAAAAGCTCAGCAATTGCACTCCTCATCGTTTTACGATTTGCAGGGCATTCTGCAAAATCCTGCCTTGGCAGGTGTACACCAGGATGCGGAAATTAAAGGGTATGCCGGTGCTACCTATCGCCAGCAATGGAGCAATATCAGCGGAGCGCCAAAAACATTTTCGGCTTTTGGCTCTTTTGAATTGCCACAATTAAAAGCAGGTATAGGCGCATATGCCTACAACGATAAAACCGGGCCTACTTCCAGAACCGGTGTAGCTGCTCAGTTTTCAAAACATATTCGTTTTAACGATGGAGGTGTATTCTCTTTGGGTCTTGAAGCAAGGTTGCAACAATACTCCGTTGACATGAACAAGTTGGCAGAATCGCTTCCCAACGATCCGGTATTAGGCGCACAAGACAACCGCATGAAATTTGATGCAGGTTTTGGTATTGCATATACCAACAAACAATGGCAGTTTGGAGCATCGGTTTCTCAATTAGTACAATCTAAATTAGATGTATATACCGGCAACCTTAGCCGTACCGACGAAGCAAAGCTTTACAGGCACTATTATTTTAGTGGTAAGTACAATTGGAATGTAGATAACCACACGGTTATTTCACCAAACATTATGGTTACCTATTTACCCAATGCTCCTACTGAAGTGGTAATGGGTGCAAGGGTAACGCATCATAATCTTTTGTGGTGGGGCTTAGGCTACCGTACCACTCAAAGCTGGATGTTAAGTGCAGGTTTAAACATTCATCAAAAACTTTCTTTAGGGTATGCGTTTGATATTTACAGCGCTCCTATTAGCAGTTTTGATGGTGGCCACAATGCTCATGAGTTTTTGTTGCGTTTTAACTTTAAATAGCGTTTTTGTTTTCTCTTTAAAGCAGCCGGCCTTTAAACGGCCAGGCTGCTTTTTTTGTGCAGAAACTTTTGCGGATAAATGATAAATTCGATAGTTGTACTTTTAAGCATTACTGCAAAACAATCCTTCATGACATGCAAGCCAGAAATAAATATTGATTTAAAAATGTATAAACAGTACATAAACTCTACTATATTTTTGGCAGTTGTATGTTTTTGTATTTTTACCGGCAAGTCTTATGCACAGCAGCAAAGTATCGGCTTATTGAACGATACCTCACAAATACTTCAATTAATAAGCAGGGGTGCCGATAGAACCGACAAAAGCCCGGAAAAATCTTTCGATGATTTAACCCTTGCCCTCAACAGCAGTAAAGAAATACAGTTCCATAAAGGCATTGCCTTATCCTCTGCAAAATTAGGGCGTTGGTATTTTGGGAATAATTTCGGCAAAGCTATTCAAATGGGTTTGCAGGCTTTAGAAAGCTACCGCCAGATTGGTAATACTCCGGTGGACTATACTGCCGAAGTACATTTATTGCTTTCGGAAGCTTATGACGAAGCAGGAAAAAAAGATTCCTCTGCCTACTTTTATTATTTATTAAGTGAAGAAATTCTAACCGATGCCATCAGCAATCCAGAGTTTGCCGTAACAGTTTATACTAAACTCAGTATATTTTGGATAAACTTTGGAGATGATTATTTGCAGGGGGATGAATATGAAAACACTATTCAGCGTTTTGTTACAAAAGCCAAAGAAGCCGCTACAAAAATTAAAGACACAGCAAAAGCAAGAACCAGTATATATTTTATACAGGGTGCATTTTATCATGGCTTAGAAAAATACGACAGCGCCAGGTATTATTACAATAAATATCTTAGTGAAGGAGCTCAAAGCGGTTTAACTACCGGAAGAATAATTTCTACTTATAGCAATATAGCCGATACTTACGTGGGAGAAAAAAAACCATTAGAAGCCATAAGTTATTTAGATAAAATAAGAGCAATGGGCAAAGACCCTGAGCAACAAAAATACCTGGCTTTTTATTTAGGATTTATTGATTTGCAAAGAGCCAATGCCACTTACTTGTTAGGCAATTATAAAGAAACCATTACCATATTAGATAAAGCCCTTGCAGAGGTAGAAAAAACAGGTTCGCATCTGCGCATTGAAATAGTGGAATCTTATGATTTATATGCCAAATGTTATGAAGCCTTAGGCGACTATAAAATGGCTTTATTCAATAAAAACAAATTTGGAGCATTAAACGACAGTCTTCAAAAAAAAGATAAAGTAGATGTTATAGGAAGAATGGATGTGCGCTACCGCATGTCGGAAAAAGACAAAGAATTGGCCTTACAAAAATTGGCACTCACCGAAGCAAATATCAAAGTGAGAGAAAAAAATTTTTGGATTGCAGGAATATCATTATTAACACTAAGCGGCATAGTAATATTTGCGCTGTGGCGTAAAAAAAATATTAACAAACAAAAATTACAAAAAGGAGAAATAAATAACCTGCAGCAAAAAATAAAAATTGAAAGGCTTAAAGCAAGTATCAATGCCGAAGAAAAAGAAAGAACCAGAATAGGAAGAGAACTACACGATGGTGTAGGCGGCCTGCTCTCTGTTGCTCGCATGAACTTTGAGTTAGCCAAAAAAAATAACAACCACTCTTATAGCACCGACTTTAATGATGGCTTGCATTTACTGCAAGAAGCCACCGTAGAACTAAGGCAGGCTGCGTATAATCTTATGCCCGAAGTATTGCTCAACCAGGGTTTAGCAAGTGCAGTGCAGGCTTTTTGTGAAAAAATGGCCAGTAAAAGCAATACCAATATTACCTTTCAGGCTATTGGAAACAGAAAAGATACTACCAACGATTTTGATTTGCCCGTATATAGAATTGTTCAGGAACTGGTTCATAATATTATAAAACATGCCAGGGCTACTCATGCCATTGTTCAAATGAATTTTCAGGATGATGGCACATTGGGCATTACTGTAGAAGATGACGGTATTGGTTTACCAAAAAATATTATTGAAAACTCCCGTGGAATGGGATTAAAAAATGTAACCGAACGCCTAAACGATTTAGGCGGAAAAATAGATATTCAAAGTGCACCTGAAACCGGCACCAGCATATATTTAGAATTCGATTCCTTACAGGATACTAACACAAATAAATTATGATTACAGTAGCTATAGTTGACGACCAGGAAATAATATTAAATGGCCTTCAAAAAATATTAACCGATGTACCCAACATACAGGTAATTGCCATGTACAATAATGGAGATGATTTACTAAATGGCCTATCTACTCAATTGCCCGATGTTTTATTGCTAGATATACAAATGCCCGAAAGATCGGGTATTGAACTGGCAGCAATTATTGCTAAAAAATTTCCTTCGGTAAAAATGATTGCTCTCACCAATGTTGATGTGCTTATGCAAATGAAACAAATGTTGCAGAAAGGTTGCCTGGGTTATTTATTAAAAGATGTAAGCCCTCAAATATTAATCAGCGCAATTGAAACCGTATATACAGGCGAACAATTTTTAAATGAAACCTTAAAAAAGCAATTACTTACCAGCCTATCGGGCCAGGATGAAAAACAAATAATTACCCGTAGGGAAAAAGAAATATTAAAATTAATTCTGGAAGAAAACACCAACCAGGAAATTGCCAATAAATTATTTTTAAGTCTTAGAACTGTAGAAAATCACCGAAACAACCTTTTACAAAAATTGAACGTAAAAAATACTGCCGGCCTTGTAAAAGTAGCGCTACAGGAAGGTTTGGTTTAGCGCTTACTCCATCAATACTTTCTACCTTTTCTTTTGCCGAATGTTAAAGTTCTCTAAAAGCTATCTAAATACGAAATTCATCGTATATTTTTGTTTTAGCCAAATTGAAACTATTATTTCAATAGAAAAACAAAACAACAAAGTATAGCTCATGAAAAGATTATTATTGGCTGCAGTAGCAATATTGCTATCGCAGATTGTATTGTCACAAGGCAATATAACAGGCAAATTAATGGATGCCAACAGCAAAAAACCCTTGTACCTTTCTACCATTACCGTTTACAATTCTTCCGACACCAGCATTATCACTTATCGTCTATCCGATAAGGATGGCATCTTTAAAATTCCCGGCCTACCAATCAATACCCCGTTAAGGGCATTGGTTACCTTTTCGGGTTATGAGGTGGTAAGAAAGGATTTTACACTTTCATCCGACAGCAACGCACTCAATCTGGATACATTATGGCTTACTCCCAACAGTAAATCACTGGATGAGGTTTTAGTAATTGCTGAAAGGCCTCCCATGACCATCCGCAAAGACACAATAGAATTTAATGCCGCCGCTTTTAAAACCTTACCCAATGCTTTGGTAGAAGATTTATTAAAAAAATTACCAGGTGTACAGGTTGACAAAGAAGGAAATATTACGGTAAATGGAAAACGGGTAAACCGCATTACAGTTGATGGAAAAACATTTTTTGGAGAAGACCCCAAAATGGCTACCCGAAATTTACCCTCCAATGTGATTGATAAAATACAAGTAACAGATGACAAAGAAGAAATGCTTCGCAATGGCAACGACAACGTAAGTAATGTTGGCAAAGTAATTAACCTCACTTTTAAGAAAGGAGTTAAAAAAGGGGTGTTTGGAAAAGCATTTGCGGGTGGCGGAACCGATGGCCGTTTTGAAGGAGGAGCTATTGCTAATACATTCAGAGATACGTTACAGGTAAGCGTTTTGGGATATACCAATAATCTCAACCGCCCGGGATTTAGTTTTTCGGAATTAATGCAAACCGGGGGTATTCAAAGAAACAGCGATGTAAATAATAGTAGAAGTGTAAGCATTTGGAATAACAGCAGTGGAGCAACCGGTATCAAAATAAACGATATTCATTTTGGGGGTATTACCGAATACGGAGGAGTAAGTACAAGTTCGGGCCTGGGTGTAAATATCAACCATTCGCCCAGTTCCAAACAATCTATTTTTGGCCAATACTTTTTTGGAAATGTAAAAGTAGATGCCGATAGAGACGGTTATACCGAATTTAACAATGCAGACAGCATTCTAAGAAGATCGGAAGTAGAAAATGCCAACGTAATAATAAATGCACACAACTTTGGCCTGGGCGCAAAACTAAAACCCGACTCTTTAACCAACATTATTACCGGTATAAGTTTTATGATGGGAAAAACACTCGACAGCCGGAAGACTTTAGTGAATAGTACGCATTCTATTTTTGGCAATATGAGTAATGGCGATATTGATATCAATAGAAATAATATCAGCAAAAACTATAGCCACTATATTAATTTCAATAAACTTTCAAAAAATAAAAAAGGCCGACGTTTCAATATCAATCATAACCTTAGCTGGAGAACAAGAGACAATAAATCTACTACCAACTCATTGGTTCATTATAAATACCCCGGCAATATTGATAGCTTGTTTAACCAACTTAGGAAAGAATATATTCCTACTTTCAATGCTAGTGTTTATGGTAACTACAGCGAGCCAATTACAAAAAATCTTTCTGCCAGGGTAGATGCCCGATTGGAGTACGAGCACCTGAAAAATCAAATAAATACATTTGAAATTGAAAATGGAAGCTCTGTAAAAAATCCTCATCTCAGCAACAGCTTTAACCGCAGTAGCAAAACAGCATCTACTTCTGCAGGTTTGGAGTATCGTTATAAAAAACTTACAGTTACCCCCAGGCTTCGATATCAATGGCAACATTTCGAAAACAAACTGGCATCATTGGATGAACCTGTAATTCAAAAATTAAATACCCTTCTACCCGAATTAAGTGTTGTAATAGGAGCATTAAATATTAGTTATTCCAAAAGAGTGGTACTGCCCAACTATCGTTACCTCATACCTGTTTTTGATAATACCAACCCCTACGTTATCAACAATGGCAACCCCAATTTAGTACCAGCCATTAGCCATAGTGTGGAGATAAATATTAATAACTACAATCCAAAATTAAGCCTCAATATTTGGGGATGGGCAAGAGCAGCCACCAGTACAAATGATGTGATACAAAATATTACCCAGATGGAAAATGGTACACAGGTAATTCAACCTATGAATGCCAAAAGAGGTAAATATATTGCCGGTAATGCCGGAGTAAATAAACAAAATAAATTTTCTCAAAAATTTTCAATGACAAGTAACCTGGGGTTTTTCTATGAGTACAGGGAAAACTATTTTAGCTTTAATGAAATAATGAGTAAACAATTCAACAACAATTTAAATTTATGGGGTGGAGTAGGATTTAACTGGAACGATGTATTTGAAATAAATAATTCATTCAGTTTAGGGTTTCAAAATGTAAAAAATTCTAACAACAGCATTTTTAAATCTTACAACACAAATGGTTATCAAATTACTTCGGAACAAATTGTAAGATGGCCCAAACATGTTATTCTTGAAAATAACATAACCTACAGCAAGAACAATTCTTTTGTAGCTGCACCACTTAGAGAACTTGTAAGATGGAATGCTGCAATAAATATTACTATGCTAAAAAATGAAGCGGCTGTATTAAGATTAGGCGTATATGACTTGCTTAGACAAATGAACAATATTGAAGTAGATATTGCTCAAAACATGTTTAGTTACAGCAACAGTAATGTGCTGGGCAATTATTACATGGCAACTTTTACTTACAACCTGAGGCCCTCGGGTACCAAAAAGAAAGTAGGCGGTCAATCGTTGTTTCTTTTTTAAATAATTGTAAAGAGCGCCATTTAACCGGCGCTCTTTATTTATACAAATTCTATCACTGTAATTTCGGGCAATATGCCTACCCTACCTGGGTAACCTATAAAACCAAACCCACGGTTAACATATAATTTTTGTTTTTCGTTTTCGTACAGGCCTGCCCATTGCTTGTACATGTATTGCACAGGGCTCCATTTAAAGCCGGGTATTTCCATACCAAATTGCATTCCGTGAGTGTGGCCACTCAGCATGAGGTCAATATCTTTATACTCCGGAATTACTTCGGCATCCCAATGGCTGGGGTCGTGGCTCAGTAATATTTTAAACGGATAAGCTTCTGTGCCTTTGTACGCTTCATTCATTTTGCCATGTTTTGGAAACCTGCTTTTGGCACTCCAGTTTTCAATACCCAATAGTGCAATTTTATCACTGTTTCTTTCCAGTTCCACATGTTCATTCATCAACAAACGCCAGCCCATATCGGCATGCATTTGTTTAACATCTTCCAGGTTTTGTTCTTTACTGGTTCCTTTAATTGGCCATTGCACATAATCGCCATAATCATGATTACCCAAAATAGAAAACACCCCCATGGGAGCACTTAGCTTACTCAACACTTTTTTTAATCCGTTCACTTCGGTGGCCATATCGTTTACAAGGTCACCGGTAAATAAAATGATATCGGCTTTCTCGTTCAATATTTCCTGCATGCCATGCATCACCGCCTTTTTATCGTGCAAGCTTCCGCTATGAATATCGCTGATATGTACCATTTTAAAACCTTTGAAACCGGCAGGTAAATTTTGGTAACTCAACTTAATACGATTGACTTGATAATTGTATTTATTTCTAAAACCATATAAAAGACTTCCAAATAAAGTAGTGCCTACGCCCAGCCCCAGCCAGCTTAAAAAAACCGATCGGCTAATTCCATTGCCTTCGGTACTATTCATGGTTTCACCTTCGGTATTAGAAAAAAATAATTTGCCGGCAGTCCATTGAATCAACCGCCGAATATCATCTGCCAAAAAGAAAATGATTGCGGTAAGTTTTGCCAAAAAAAGCCCCACTGCCATGGCAAATAAATAGCTGCGTATTTTACCACCAATCATCTCATGCCTGGTAAACGCAAAAATTAAAAAACAAACAATGGCCAATGCCGAAAAGGTCCAGTAAGCTATACTGATGATTAATTTTGTTTTTGGACTGGCAGCATTTGATACTGCTTTTACAGCCTGAAAAACATAAAGATCGAGTATTAGCATAACAATAGTAAAAACTAAGATGCCTGTGGGTGTACGCATGAATATTTTAAGTTTAAAAATTTAAAAACGCATCCAATTGGATATTGATAGCGGCTAATGTATCCTTATGATTAAAATGATTGTTACTATCCATTAAAGTATTCACAAGGCTAATGGGCAACCTATTGGGATGCACCAGCATTTTCATGTGTAGCAGAGAGCCGGTTAAATGCTCCATTCCTCTAAGATTGCCGGCTCTTCCGGTAGAAACACCGGTTAGCAATACTTTTTTATGCCACCAGGTATCTTTCACCTGGCTATTGTCAATCATTAGTTTTAAAATACCCGGATAAGAGCCATTGTATTCCGGCATTATGATGATAAATTTTTGGGTTGGCTTTAAAATAGTTTCTTCCAGTTTAATAAAAGCATCATTTCGTGTAAAAACATTTACCTCATCCAGTGCCAAAATAGTAGATTCCACATTCTTTTCTGCCAGCAAACGCCGGTACTCCAATGCCACTTTTTTGGTATTATTATCGTTTCGGTTGGTGCCCGATATTATGGTAATCATTTATATTATTTAGTATATAAAATATTGATAACAATTATCGCCAATTTTATACCGAATAGTTATTTTTGCCAACTTGGCATTAATGAGATATTAAATCAAAATTATACCGATGTTTGCCAATATTCAAAAAACCTTTGAACCCTTGGTATAATATTAAAACTTTTTACAACTCAATGGCTAAAATTATAGGTGTTGCAAATCAAAAAGGAGGTGTAGGTAAAACCACAACTGCTATTAACCTGGCAGCCAGCTTTGCCGTATTGGAATACAAAACCCTTTTGGTTGATGCCGACCCACAGGCTAATAGCACCACCGGCGTTGGGTTCGATTTACATAATATCACCCGCAGTTTGTACGACTGTATGGTAAATGAAGCCGAGGCAAAGGAAGTTATTTTGAAAACTGATATTCCTTTTTTAGATCTTTTGCCTTCGCATATTGACCTGGTGGGTGCCGAAATTGAAATGATTAATTATCCCAATCGAGAAAGCGTCTTAAAAAAAATATTGGAACCGGTGGCCGATGATTACGATTTTATTGTAATTGATTGCTCCCCTTCGTTGGGATTAATTACCGTAAATGCGTTGGTGGCTGCCAATAGTGTGGTAGTGCCGGTACAAACAGAGTTTTTTGCCTTAGAAGGTTTAGGAAAATTATTGAACACAGTAAAAATTGTGCAAAACCGTTTGAATACCGAATTGCAAATTGAAGGCATTTTAATGACCATGTACGATGGGCGCCTTCGTTTATGCAACCAGGTAGTAAGTGAAGTGCGCCGCCATTTTGATGAATTGGTTTTTGAAAGTATTATACACCGAAACACCAAGCTTAGCGAAGCTCCCAGTTTTGGCAAACCGGTAATTTTGTACGATAGCGATAGCAAAGGCTCTATAAACTACTTAAATCTTGCAAAAGAAATTTTGCAAAAAAACAATTTAACCAAAATAAATCAGGAAGACAGGGTATTGAGTTAATGTGCCGATGTGCTAATTAGCTAATTTGCTAATTAAATGCCGTTCAGCATTGCATTTTTTATTCAACATTTAATTATTATTAGATTAGCAAATCAGCTAATTAGCAAATTTAAAAAATGAGTCAGCCAAAAAAGAAACCCGATGCATTGGGAAAAGGCATAAGAAGCCTTTTGCAAAATATTGATGCAGATCTTAAAAACGCCGCTGGCGATTTAAAAAAAGAAATTGTTGAACGAAATACTTCAATTCAACGTATTTCGCTTGATTTAATTGAACCCAATCCCAACCAGCCCCGGAAAGATTTTGACGAAACTGCTTTAAGCGAATTAGCATCTTCAATAAAGCAACACAATATTATACAACCGTTAACTGTAATTCCTGCGGCAGGAGGTAGATACCGTTTAATTGCAGGGGAAAGAAGATTTAGAGCATCAAAAATTGCCGGTTTAAAAGATGTACCCGTTTATATTAGAGAAACTGCCGGCAGCGATGTATTGGAATTATCTTTGTTAGAAAACTTACAAAGAGAAAATCTTAATGCCATTGAAATTGCATTAAGTTATAAAAGGTTGCTCGATGAATTAGAATACACCCAGGAACAATTGGCCGAACGAATGGGAAAAGAAAGAAGTACGGTTACCAATTATGTACGCCTGCTTAAACTTCCACCCGATATTCAAATTGCTGTAAGAAATAGTGTGATTAGTATGGGGCATGCAAGAGCTTTGATTAATGTAGATGCAATAGAAAAGCAATTGTTTATTTACAACGAAATAAAAAAGAAAGCACTTTCGGTGAGGCAAACAGAAGATCTGGTACGAAAAATATACAGCAACGGAAGCGGGGCTGTTAAATCAACTATAAAATCGGCCTTACTTCCTGCATATAAAAAAATAGAAGATAATATTGCATCTCAGTACAGCACTAAAGTAAAGCTTACCCATAATAAAAAAGGGCATGGCAGCATTTTGTTTGAATATTATTCGTTAGAAGAACTAAATGCATTGCTGGAAAAACTAAAAATAAACGTGAGTTGATTTTGCAAAAATTTTTTTTGATATTTTTTGTGAGTTTGGCTTGTTGTTTTACAACAGAGGCACAAGTAATTGCCAAATTAGATTCAGTGCCCGTTAGTACAAAAAAAGCGAAGAAAAAAAAGACCGTTTACGACTCTACTTACAACCCCAACAAAGCAGTGATGCGCTCTTTAATGATTCCCGGCTGGGGCCAGGCCACCAATAAAAAGTATTGGAAAATTCCATTAGTATATGGTGCTTTAGGAACCACCGGTTATATGTTTTTTAGAAATATAAAGCAATATAAAGAATCGAAAGAGGCTTATATACTGGCAACTGATGGCGACGATAGCAACGATCATCTCATAAAACAACCTTACTTTAGTGTAAAAGAATACCCTGAAAGAATTCGTGCATTTAGAAACAGTGTAAGGCAGAATGTAGATTACAGCGTTTTATTCTTTATTGCATTTTGGGGACTTAATGTAGCAGATGCCGCAGTAGATGCTCATTTAAAAACCTTTGATGTAAGCGACGATTTAAGCCTCCAAATAAAACCGGGATATAGTTCAATGGCAAATACAAATGGAATAAGTATTGTAATGCATATTGGCAAATAATAACGGTACATGTTATTTATTTCAATTTTACTACTTTACAAACCTCACTTTCTAACGAATAACGAATAACGAATGCCAACTTCACTAAATATCGCCTTAATTGGTTATGGAAAAATGGGCAAAGCCATTGAAGCCATTGCTCTTGAAAAAGGCCATACCATAGGTTTAAAGATAGCTGCAGAAAATACCCATGAACTAACCGAAGAAAATTTACAAAAATGCCAGGTAGCTATTGAGTTTACAGGGCCACATTCTGCAGTTCAAAATATTAAACCATGTATCAATGCCGGAGTTCCTGTTGTTTGCGGAAGTACTGGTTGGTTGGAACATTGGTCAGATGTAACGGCTTACTGTAATGAAAAAAATGGAGGCCTGCTGTACGCAAGCAATTTTAGTATTGGAGTAAATATTTTTTTTGAAATAAATAAAAAGTTAGCCGCTCTAATGAGTGCACACGCCGACTATAAAGTAGAAGTAGAGGAAATACACCATACCGCAAAAAAAGATGCACCCAGCGGAACAGCCATCACTATTGCCGAGCAAATACTCCAACACTACCCTTCCAAAAATAAATGGGTAAACAATGAAATACCATCTACCGATGCAATCAATATTGTAAGCAAAAGAATTGATCCGGCTCCCGGCACACACCATGTACGCTATCAGTCTTCCATAGACGATATAGAAATAATACATACGGCACACAACAGACAGGGCTTTGCAGGTGGAGCTGTTTTGGCCGCCGAATTTATGGTTGGTAAAACCGGTATCTATAGTATGAAGGATGTGCTGGGCTTATGATGGCTTACCTTTGAAAATCAACGAACTGTTACTAAAATTGTATTGAATCGACCTGTTTATAAGTTTTTCCCCTATCTTTACGCCCTTACCAACTATCTGCAGCAAAAACCCTACAGCTTCTGATATACTACGATAGACCGGATTTTGCCTTACTTCAAACTATTTGATTAAAACTCATGGCTTCAAACCGGCAATCCCATACAGGGAAAGTATATTTTGATAACCTGGACGGACTCCGTTTCTTTTGTTTTTTAGCGGTTTTCCTTTTTCATAGTTTTCATACCGATTTACCTACAGTAAAGCAACACTGGTTGTACTCCTTTTTCAAATTCGAATTATTTGGCAATGGATTTTTAGGTGTAAATTTTTTCTTTGTATTAAGCGGCTTCCTCATTACCTATCTGCTAATTAAAGAAAAAACAAGAAACCGTTTTATACATATAGGTAATTTTTGGGTTAGAAGGATTTTGCGCATTTGGCCACTTTATTTTGCCTGTGTTATTTATGGCTTCTTTATTTTTCCATATACAAAAATTTTAGCCGGAGGCACACCTGCCGAAACTGCCAATCTTTGGTATTATGTTGGCTTTATTAGCAACTTCGATTACATCAATAAAGGTATGCCCGATTCTCCGGGGCTAGGGGTATTGTGGAGTGTAGCTATTGAAGAACAATTTTATTTAGTATGGCCTTTAATACTTTCTTTGTTTACTGTAAAACGTTTTTGGATACCGTTAGTACTTATCTTAATATGCAGCATAGTATTCAGAGCTCTGTACGATATACCAAAGTATCACGAAATGCATACGCTATCCTGTATTGGCGATATGGCATTGGGAGGATTAGGCGCCTGGCTAATTTTAGAAAGCAACCGATTTGCCTTTACTATAAAACAAACGCCTAAGTGGTTTATCATTTTAATGTACGGGTTATTTGCCTTTGTGTTTTTGTTTAGAGATGAACTTTTACTTTCCAATTATTGGGTGCGGGTATTTGAGCGATTATTCATCTCATCTATCATGCTTTTTATCATCTTAGAACAATGCTACTCCAATCATTCATTTTACAAAATGAGCAGGTTTACAACCATTAGCAAATTGGGACTTGTTACCTATGGTTTATACTGCCTGCACTTTATAGTGATTTCGCTGGTGGTTGGATTGAGTAAAAAATTGGGCATCAATACCCAGGTATGGCAGGTAATTTTTTTAGAACCCATATTATCATTAATATTATCCATTATAATTGCTAAAATTAGTTTTAAATATTTTGAAACACCATTTCTAAAATTGAAAGAGAAATTTGATTTTACTAAATCAAAAAATATCCCACTTGCAGAAAGTGGTATGGCTAGCGATAAAATGATAAACAAATAACCCTAATAAATTGTATTAAATTTAATCACTAAACCCCTTATAAATTTTAATGTCAAAAAAAATTACCAACGGAGCCATTATAAAGTTTCTGAAATCAAAATATAAATCAACCGGATTTATTGATGGCTTAAAAATACGTTATCGTTCATTAATATGCCCTTTCATTAGCCTAATAGAAATGGTAAAGCCCGGTGATGCGGTGGCGGATGTAGGTTGTGGCTCAGGACAATTTATGTTATTAGTATCGGAGTTTGCCGACCCTCAATCGGTTTATGGCATTGAAATTTCTGAACGATTAGTAAGCAATGCAAAAACATTGTTTTCAACATTGCCCAGAGGCTTATACAATTTTGAACAATATGATGGTCAAACATTTCCTGCAAGATTAGCAGAAGTGGATATTATTTACCTGGTAGATGTGCTGCACCATGTTCCCTTTATTGAACAGAAAAAGTTTATGAACAGATTAATTGCTGCTATGAAACCGGGGGCCAAACTTGTACTTAAAGATATTAATGCAAATAGCCTTTTTGTGTATTTCAATAAAATGCACGATTTTATTTTTGCCGGTGAAATTGGCAACGAAATTAAAATGAAAGCTGCCATTGAGTTGTTGGAAGAAAATGGCCTTACCATTGTTAAACAAGAAAAAAGAAGAATGTATGTCTATCCACACTATACCATTGTCGCCAAAAAATAATCGGCTGGCTAAATGGCTACTTGCTATTTGTTTTACCTTACTTTCTGTAGTTCCAATCTATCGCAATTTCTATTACAGCAACGGACTGCTTACTTACGAAAGACACAGGGCTGTAATTGAAGGGCACTCCGAATTTTACAACCCCTGGCAATATAGGGTACTTTGCCCTTATGCCATTGAAGGCCTTTTGTGGATTTACAACGGAACCGTTGACAAAATTTTTCCGATAGAAGAAAAATTTCAGGTAAAAATTGAAAGCAATACCGGCACCACCGAAGGTACCAACCAGTTTGTTCAGTTGATGCAAACTCCCGGCGCTATGAAGTATATGCTCATATTTATTTTGTTTCGGTTTGTGGAGCACATGCTAATATTTTTTCTTGCATGGAAGCTGTGGAGTTATTTTATTAAAAGTAAATGGCTGATATTTTTTGCCATTAATTTTTTAGCATTATCCCTGGGTAATGCAGTTACCGTAGCCGATCTTTCTTTTAATACTTATATGGATATTATTTTGTACCTGCTTACGGCCAATATAATTATGTACAAAAAAAATCCGCTCTGGTTAATACCCATTACGCTGCTAGGTGCTTTCAATAGGGAAACATCTATTATGATTCCGGCATTGTATTTTATTTCGCAAACAGATTTTACAAAATTTAGCGTTAAACAATTTTCATTAAAATCAATTGGTTTCCCTCCGGCAAAAACCTGGTTACTGGTAACTGGTTTGTACATCCTATTCTTTTCAATTTTTATTTGGCTGCGCATGCATTATGGTTACAGGCCACAGCAGGTATGGAAAGTACCCGCAGGTTTGCAAATGCTCAAGCTAAACCTGGCAAGTGCCATTGGCTTTAAAGCCTATATGGAATTGCTGGCAACTTATGCAGTATTGCCCTTAATGATTTTATATAAGTTTAAAGTGTTTCCTCCTTTGCTGAAAAAATGGTTTATTTTCATGGTGCCGGCCTGGTTTGCCATACATTTTATTTCGGTAGTGGCTTATCAAACAAGATTGTTTATGGTGCCTTTTGTAATTATAATGATACCAATGATAATTTGGCTTATTGAAAATGAGATTGTGGCATTGTACAAAAACAATAAAATTTCTGAACCTCCATCTTCGCATTAATGAAAGCATATATACAGTTAATAAGGCCAAAGGATTGGGCAAAAAATTTATTTCTTTTTGTTCCACTCTTTTTCTCAGGTGAATTTTTCAATACCGAAAAACTATTGCAATTAGCAGTAGGCTTTGTTTGCTTTAGCCTTGTAGCAAGCTGTATTTATATAATGAACGATTACCGGGATATAGACGATGATAAAAAACATCCTATCAAAAAGTTTAGACCATTGGCTTCCGGAGCTGTCAATAAAAGTACGGCAGTTATTATTGCAATATTATTTTTAATAATTGGTTTTGGGGCTGCATGGTTTTTAAGAGATAAATTCATGTTTATTTTAGGCATTTATTTTTTACTGAATGTGGGTTACTCTTTCGGTTTAAAAAATATTCCTATTCTCGATATATTTATAATTGCCATTGGGTTTGTGCTTCGCATTAAAGGAGGCTCTGTTATATCCTTAATTCCATTGAGCGAATGGATTGTAATAATGGTTTTCCTGTTGGCTTTGTTTTTAGCTTTTGCAAAAAGAAGAGATGATGTATTGCTGAAATTGAGCTCCGGAGATGATATGAGAAAATCGGTGAAAGGATATAATCTTGAATTTATCAATAATGCCATTTCATTAATTTGTGCAGTAATTATTGTAGCCTATTTTATGTACACCATGGCTCCCGAAACCAAAGAGCGTTTACAAACCTATCGTTTGTATTATACCTGCTTATTTGTAATGGCCGGTATTTTTCGCTATTTGCAATTGGTATTTGTGCAGCAAAATTCTCAATCGCCCACAAAAATTTTATATAAAGACCGGTTTATTCAGGTAACCATTTTATTGTGGGTACTTAGTTTTTATGTAATTCTTTATGCAAAAGATATTACCCTGTTTCAATAATGGCACTACAAAAAAATATTGCCTTCTTCGATTTTGACGGCACCATTACTTCTAAAGACAGTATGTTGGCTTTAGCAAAATATGATGCAGGCAAGCTAAATTATTATGCAAAAATGTTGAGCATAGCCCCCTCACTCATTGCATTTAAAGCCGGATTGTTAGATGCACATAAGGCCAAAGAAAAATTTCTACAAACATTTTTTGGTGGTTTATCAACTGAATCATTCGCATCAATTTGCAATGAGTTTAATAATGATGTTCTTCCATCCATCATCAAAAAAGATGCAATGAAAGCAATAGCTAAGCATCAGCAGGAAAACACTGTAGTGGTGGTGGTTTCTGCATCGGCCGAAAACTGGCTAAAACCCTGGTGTACTAAAAATAATCTTACCTTATTAGGCACCAGGCTCCTGGAAAAAAATGGTACTATAACCGGAAAAATTTTAGGTAATAATTGCAATGGAAAAGAAAAAGTCAGCAGAATAAATGAAATATTTAATCTAACTGACTTTGAAAAAATTTATGCATATGGCGATTCTTCCGGCGATAAAGAAATGCTTTCCATTGCTTCAAACCCTCATTATCGCTTATTTAAAAAGTAGCACTATCCTTTTATCACTTTTTTGGTAATCTGTGTTTTTCCTGCTACCCTTACCTGGATAAAGTAAACTCCTTTTGCGTATTTTGAAAGATTGAAAGTTTCAACAATTTGATTGTTGGTTACCGTAATTCTTCTGCTTTCAATTTGTCGTCCTTTATCATCCCAAACAGCTACAACTGCAATACCATTATTTTGTTTCACAAAGATCTTAGCAGTTACTTCCGTTACAAATGGATTTGGATATACTGATACGTCCAGTTCTGTATCTTTCAAAATGTTTATCACATTTACTTCCACTGTATCTTTTCCAATGGCGCCATCATCGTCGGTTGCTGTTAACTCATAATAATAAATACCTAATTGTAGATTAGTAATACCTGTAACGGCTGTGCCGGCCGATACAATTTCACCACCATCGGGACCCGATATTTTCCTCCAGGCATAGCTTACAACAGTTCCATCTATGTCGGTAGCAGAGCCGTTTAGAGTAGTATGATTAGGTGGAACCACTAACTGAATGTTGGCACCAGCATTGGCAACCGGTGGTACATTCATATCTTCCAGAACAATAACACTCATGGTATCTCTTCCAATAGCTCCGGCATTATCCGTTACCGTAAGTTGATAACGATACGTGCCTGCTACCAATCCACTAAGTGATGCCGTTGCCGCATTAGCATTAGATAAAGTTCCGGTAGCGGGGCCGGCAATTTTTACCCAAGCATAAGAAGCAATAGTTCCATCTGGATCATTACCCGAACCATCTATTGTGGTGCTGTTGGCAGGTAGCATTAAAGTTTTATCTGCTCCTGCGTTGGCAGTAGGTGCAATATTTAAAGGAGCATTTACAATTACCCTCATGGTATCTCTTCCTGTTGCGCCTAAATTATCTGTTACGGTTAATTGATATTGGTAAATACCCTGAACCAATCCGTTTGCAGTAGGGTTAGCCGTATTAGCATTAGTTAAAGTACCTGCTGCCGGCCCGGAAATTTTTATCCAGGCATAGGATGCTATGTTTCCATCAGCATCGGAGCCGGAACCGGATAGCACTATGGTATTAGCCGGTAAAGTAATACTAATATCTGCACCGGCATTGGCTGTAGGCAATTGATTAGTGGCAGCATTTACATTTACCTGCATCGTATCATTATCGGTAGCTCCACTATTGTCCGTTACTGTTAGTTGATATCGGTACACGCCCTGTACCAATCCATTTACCGAGGCTACTGCAGCATTGGCATTGGAAATACTGCCTGCAGCAGGGCCTGCAATTTTCACCCACAAATAAGAAACAATAGAACCATCCGGGTCTGTAGCAGAACCATTCAATGTAGTATTGTTTATGGGCAATGTAATATTCTTATCCGGTCCTGCATTGGCTACAGGTAATTGATTGATGGCTGCATTCACCACTATTTGCATGGTATCTCTATCAATAGCGCCGCTGTTATCGGTTACCGTTAGTTGATAGCGGTAAGTACCTTGCACTAAGTTTGAAACGGTGGCTATAGCTGCATTCGCATTGCTAATGTTTCCGGCAGCAGGTCCGGCAATTTTCAACCAGGCATAAGCAACTATATTTCCATCATTATCGGCGCCTGAGCCATCGAGGGTGCTGGAATTAACCGGTAGGGTAATGTTCTTGTCGGGCCCGGCATTAGCTACCGGTGGAATATTCACAGGAGCATTAACAATTACCCTCATGGTATCCCTTGCATTAGCACCGCTATTATCGGTAACTGTTAGTTGATATTGATAAATTCCCTGTTCCAAATTATTTACGGTTGCATTAGCAGCTGAAGCATTAGTTATAGTACCTGCCAAAGGCCCAGAAATTTTTAACCACGCATAAGATGCAATGGTTCCATCGGGGTCGTTTCCACTACCGTTTAATGTAGTAGTATTTACCGGTAGCGTTATGTTTTTATCGGAACCGGCATTGGCAGTTGGCGCTATATTGGGTGTAGGATTTACGGTAACCTGCATGGTATCTTTTCCTGTAGCACCATTATTATCTGTAACAGTCAACTGATATTTATAGACACCTATTTGTAAACCTGAAACTGTTGCAACTGCGGCATTCGCATTTGTGATAGTTCCTGCCGCAGGCCCCGAAATTTTTATCCATGCATAGGAACTAATGCTTCCATCATTATCGCTACCACTTCCATTTAAAGTAGTACTATTTGTAGGAAGGGTAATAATTTTATCATTACCTGCATTTGCAACCGGTGCAATATTTGGAGCAGGATTTACTGTTACTTGTACCGTATCTAAACCGGTTGCTGCATTGTTATCGGTAACTCTTAAAATAAATTGATAAACCCCTTGTACTAACCCTGTAACTGTAGTTACTGCGTTGGTTGCATTGCTGATGGTACCTGCCGATGGTCCTGAAATTTTTGACCATAAATATCCCGTAATGTTGCCATCGCTATCGGTGCCGGAACCATTTAAAGTAACGCTGTTGGTAGGAAGTGTAATGCTTATATTATTACCTGCATTGGCAACAGGTGCATTATTGGGGGCTGCATTTACCGTAACCTGCACGGTATCACTTGCGGTAGCGCCTGCGTTATCGGTTACGGTTAACCGATAGCGGTAAAGCCCTTGCACAAGAGAGTCTACAGTAGCCACTGCGGCATTTGCATTGGTTAAAGTTCCGGCAGAAGGTCCGGCAATTTTTACCCAGGTATAAGCAACAATATTTCCATCATTATCGGTTCCGGAACCATTCAAAGTGGTTGAATGGGTTGGTAATGTAATGGTTCTATCGGGCCCTGCATTGGCTATTGGCGCAATATTAGGAGCAGGCAGCACCGTAATTTGTACAGTGTCTAATCCTAATGCGCCATCATCGTCGGCAACGGTTAATTGATAGCGATAAACGCCCACAACCAGTCCGCTAACATTTGCTATTGCAGCATTAGCGTTAGTTAAAGTACCTGAAGCCGGGCCTGAAATTTTTATCCAATTATATGTGGCAATGCTGCCATCAGCATCGGTACCATTTCCATTTAATGCGGCTGAATTTGTAGGAAGTGTAATAGATGTATCAGCACCGGCATTGGCAATTGGTGCAATATTATTTGCAGGGTTTACAATAATATTCAATGAATCTTTACCAACAGCACCTTCGTTATCTGTTACTGTTAGTTCATACACATAAACCCCTTGTTCTAATAAAGAAACATCCGGGTTTTGTAAACTACTGTTAGAAATGCTGCCTCCTGCCGGGCCCGTAATTTTTACCCACGAATAAGATACTATTGTACCGTCGGTATCAATACCAGATCCATTTAAAGTAGCATTGTTAGTGGGCAATGTTACGGTAATATCTGTACCGGCATTGGCTGTTGGTGGAAGGTTTGCCGGAGCATTAACCGTAACCCTAACTGTATCTGTAGCAGTGGAGCCTCCATTGTCCGTAACCGTTAGCAGGTATTGATAAACGCCCTGAACCAGCCCTGACAGTTGAGCTGTATCAGCGTTTGTTCCTGAAATATTTCCGCTTGCAGGACCGGCTATTTTTTCCCATGCATAAGAAACAATAGTACCATCCGCATCTGTTCCGCTTCCAATAAGTGTTGTTGCATTAACGGGTAAGGTCAATATAACATCGGCACCTGCATTGGCATAAGGGGCCAAATTGGGCAACGGATTTACCGAAACAGTTATTGTATCTGATGCCGTGGCGCCATCATCATCGGTAACAGTAAGTAAATATTGATACACTCCTTGTGAGAGTGCAGTAAGCATGGTTGTATCGGCATTTGCATTGGCTAATGAATCAGCACCAATTGGCCCTGAAATTTTTGACCAATAAAATGCAGTAATGTTTCCGTCGCTATCGGTGCCCGATCCATTTAACAAAGTTGAATCTACTGGAAGGGTTATGGTAATATCTGCGCCGGCATTGGCAACGGGAGGATTATTGGGTTCTCCGTTTACGGTTACCTGAACCGTGTCGCTGGACGATGAACCATTATTATCGGTAACCGTTAGAGAATATTGATATACTCCTGTTGCTAACCCGGTTACCAATGCAGTATCCTGGTTTGCATTACTAATAGAACCGGCAGCAGGCCCCAAAACTTTTGACCATAAAAAAGAAACAATGGTTCCATCTCCATCGGTTCCTAATCCATTTAATGATGTACTATTAATAGGAATGGTAATGCTAATATCTGAGCCTGCATTGGCAATGGGAGCAATATTGGGTGCAGGATTCACTGTAATTATCACTGAATCTTTACCTATTGCACCATCATCATCGGTTACTGTGAGTTGGTATAAATAAGTACCCACAACCAAATCAGTAATATTAATATTTGCAACTAAAGAGGAATCGGTTCCGGGAACAGGGCCTGAAACTTTCATCCATTTGTAACTCACAATGGAACCATCTGCATCGGTACCCGAACCTGTAATGTTCACAGCATTGGAAGGCATTGTAAGCGATATATCTGCTCCGGCATTGGCTGTGGGTGCATTATTGGGAATAGGATTAACCGTAACTTTTACTGTATCTATACCGGTTGCACCGGCGTTATCGGTAACAGTTAGTGTGTATTGATAAACGCCTTCTTCCAATGCGGCAAGTGTTGCAGTACTAGATGTTGGATTGGTTAGTGTGCCAGCAACCGGGCCGGCAANNGTAATTGAAATATCTGTTCCTGCATTGGCCACCGGAGCTACATTGGGCATGGTAGCGCAGGAAAGTGTGTTATTGCTAACAGTACTACCCGGCACCAGTGCTTTTATATACACCGATTGCCAGTTACCGGGCGCATTGGGAATACAAAAAGTATTGTTGTAAATAGATGAAGGGTAAGAATTATTTAAATAATCTGTAACAAAAATACCTCCGGAAGTAAGCGGTCTGTTTACAGCGTTACCAAAAATATTCATGGTTTGCTTTGGGTTCGACTCGCTATTAATAATATAATCGTTGGCATAAATAGTTTGCAAACCGAGCGTTCCATTGGGGTTGGTAACGCCATTGTATCCACAGCTATCTAAAATATTATTGCTTACATTAATTACACCGTATCCAAAAATTTGAATACCGGTGCCGGTGCCACGTTTTATGGTATTGCCGCTCACATCACCGTTGCAGTTTCCGCCTAAAATTATACCTGCCTGTTGTACGCTAATATTTAAAAGACCAAAATCTCTTACGGTATTATTAATAATTTTATTTCCATTTCTTGCATTGGATAATTGAATGCCATCCCAGCCTGTACGTTCTACAATACAATTGCTTACCTCCACACTATCTAATCTTACAGGACGAATAACCGTATCTAAACCACTGTAAGTACTGGTAACCGTAAGTCCATCGGGTTGTGTAATACCTATGTACATTCCTTCGCCATCAATATCATGAATCCACATGTTTTTAAAACTAAGTTTCGTCATGCGGTAATTAGGATGCCATGTACTTGTATCGGAATAAACTACGTCTTGTTTAGCATAAACGCCCACACTGCCACCACTACATTCCACATTATTTACTTCTATATGATGGCTTTTAGTAATTGCAATGGCACCGGGTGTTACCTTAATACCATAAGCTGTACTTCCTCCCCAAATTTTTAAATATCTGCTATTACCATTTATTCTAAAAACCGGGGTGGTTACAGTTGTTAGCGGCATTATAACAATGGGCCTGCAAGGATCACCGGCAATGTTATAAAATTCAATGGCCGAATAATTGGTACCCGTTATTTTAACGGTGTCGCCGCCTTTCCAACCGGAGCCATTGGGCCTGTAAATTTCACCGGGTACCGTATAATTCAAATAGTGAGTTACGGGTGGAGCTGTATTACAGGTTTGAGTATTGGGGTTTACATTTACCGTGAGTTGCATGGTATCTTTTGCATACGAACTCATATTATCCATTACAGTTAATTCAAATTGATAAATTCCCTGTATAAGATTGGTAACAGTTGTAACGGGTGTGGCAGTATTGGTAATGGTTGAAGCGCCAGGGCCGTTAATTTGCTTCCATAAATAAGTAATTACATTACCATCCTGATCGGTAGCAGAACCATTTAATGTAGCACTGTTTGTTGGCTGTGTAATAGTTACATCGGGGCCTGCATTAGCTACAGGTGGAATATTTGATTGAGCAGCCAATGTTTGCCGTGCCATCCATTGATATAGATTTTGGGTAATTCCTCCTAAATTAAAATTGGAAGGTTGAACCCCTTGCCCACCATAGAACCTGTTCCAGCAACAATGTCCACCATTGCCAAAACTGGTTTGAACATATACAGCCGAGTTGGGTACAGTAGCATTCATTCTATCAACCACTGTTCTGGTATCACGGCCATCGTTAATTTGTTCAAAGCCTAAATATTTTCCGCCCGACATGGCAAAATTATCAAAGAGCTGTGGGTAGGGCGAATTATCATCGGGGCGCACACCTTGAACGGTTACTACTGCCGCAATTTGTGAAGCATAAGTATATGGTCCTCCATAAGGATCGCCGGTAACAAATGTTGAACTCATCCAACCACCATGTGATAAGCCGGTTAAATAAAGTCGTTCTAAATCTACCCTGTATAAACTTTTGATGGTTTGTAAACGAACATTAATTACGGCTTCGGGTGGATATGCAGTAGGCGTTTGTAAGCTAATTACTATAAACTCAACCGTGGAGCCATCTACTACCACATTACCATCCCAACCCTGTGCAATGTAGGCTCCCGGCCCATTAGATATAACGGCTGCAGGGTTGGTACCTATTTCCCCTAACCCGGGAAAGAATACAATGGTGGGATAAGTTCTATTGGGAGAACTTGCATAACTGGCGGGCAAATGCACATAGGCATTCCAGCCGTTAATTTGAGTAAGTGATTGCTGAGCTTGTATATCCGTAGCAAAGGATACAAAATAGCATAAAAATATCAGCAGCAGTTTCTGTTTTCTAAACATCACAAGATTTCTCATTAAATAAAGGACATTGATTAATTGATATTTTATTTATACCAACAATCGAAACACATTCTTTTTTTCTTAATAAGGAAAAGAATATAAACCTGTTTTCATAGAAAAGCGATTGAAAATCCCGACAGATCACACAAATATTAAACCAGTTTATGTTTAAACGCATAATACCGCTAACAAAGTATTTAAACTTTAAAGAATAGATTTTACCTGGGGAATCTGAAAAGAGGAGGAGCAAAAAGCTTTTCAAGGGCTACCGAAAATTCTATCTTATTGACAAGCAATCAAATAGAAAATCCTTAAAATTTGCTGCAATATACTTAACTAAGAAAACAACAGAGCCTAAAAAAAGCCAAAATTATTCACATGCTTATTGTAGTTATACACTATTACGCCCTCGAAAAACAACCAAATAAACCTAATTGTACTTTTCTCAAGCAGTTAATCAAAGATTTGTACTTGATTGAACTTTGATTTACTTAATTTTATTGCCATATAAAACTTTACAAGTTGCTACAATTTTATTTGAAGCACAATCGTTTACCATGATTTTAATTCAAAAGTTTTACCCAAACTATGCTTCTTTATGTTATTTAATTCGCTGAGTTTCACCATTTTTTTACCGATTGTGTTTTTCTTGTATTGGTTTGTTACCCGCAAAAACCTAAAGGCACAAAATATTTTATTAATGGTAGCCAGCTATTTTTTTTATGCCTGCTGGGACTATCGATTTATGTTTTTGCTAATGTTTTCTACCCTACTCGATTATTATACCGGGTTGAAAATGGAAGAAGCAGCCAATAAAAAAGGGAAAAAATTTTGGTTTTGGTTAAGCGTAATTATTAATCTTGGCTTCCTGGGAGTTTTTAAATACTACAATTTTTTTATTGATTCATTTGCCGATGGTTTAGCAATGTTGGGGGTGGAAACACATTTCCCAAGTATCAATGTTATATTACCGGTAGGCATTTCGTTTTATACATTTCATGGACTTTCGTATGTAATAGATATATACAACGAAAAAATAAAAGCAGAAAAGAACTTTGTAGATTATGCTTTGTTTGTAAGCTTTTTCCCTTTGCTGGTAGCAGGGCCTATTGAAAGGGCTACGCATTTGTTGCCACAAATAAAAAAAGAGCGAAGCTTTAATTATACAAAAGCTATTGATGGACTTAGGCAAATTTTATGGGGGTTATTTAAGAAGATAGTAATTGCCGATAGTTGTGCACAATTCGCCAATATTATTTTTAACGATTCAGCCACCCAGTCAGGTGCCATGTTGGTGTTAGGAGCATTATTTTTTACTTTTCAAATTTATTGCGATTTCTCCGGCTATTCGGATATAGCATTGGGTACTGCCCGGTTATTTGGTATTGAATTACTGCGCAATTTTGCTTTCCCCTATTTTTCGAGAGATATAGCAGAGTTTTGGAGAAGATGGCATATAAGTTTATCGAGTTGGTTTAGAGATTATTTATACATTCCATTAGGGGGCAGTAAAGGGGGCACCTGGCAAAAGGTGAAAAATACTTTCATCATTTTTTTGGTTAGTGGATTTTGGCATGGCGCCAACTGGACCTTTATTGTTTGGGGTTTGCTTAATGCTATTTACATTATGCCATCTATTTTATTTAATACCAATAGAAACAATTTAGATATTGTAGCACAGGGGAGAATGTTGCCCTCCCTAAAAGAAATAGGACAAATGATGCTCACCTTTTCTGCCACTGTGCTTGCCTGGATATTTTTTAGAGCCGAAAGCCTTACACATGCTTTTCAATATGTAGGCAATTTATTTAAAGGGTTATTTGATAAAGAAGCTTACGCCAAAGCATGGCATTATTTTCAATTGGAAATTGGATGGGTGTTACCTGCGCTGCTAATCTTTTTCATGTTGATTGAATGGCTTGGAAGAGAAAATAAATATGCAATTGAAAAATGGGGCTTTCAATTTCCCCGGCCGGTTCGATGGGCATTTTATTATGGCATATTGTTGATTATTTTTTATTATGCAGGCCTGGGCAATGAGCAGGAGTTTATTTATTTTCAATTTTAGGCAATGACGAAATTTCTTATAAATTTTACTAAGTTTTTAATACCATTTGTGATACTATTGATTGCATTGGAATTATATGTGGTTTATTTTCCAAGCACATTTAATAAAAAAGCTAATTACCTACAGCGCCATAAAGATGATATAGAAGTATTGGTGTTAGGTTCATCGCACAATCAAAATGCAATTAATCCCGAATGGATGCAATTGAATTGCTTAAACTTAGCCAATGCAAGCCAGGATATTCAATTGGACGAAGCGTTGTTTTTTAGATATGCCACACAATTAAAAAAGTTGAAGCTGGTAATTTTTGAATTGGATTATTTTTCGTTGGAAGAAAAAAATGACGCCACTAATTTCAGACTTCCCTGGTACAAAAGATTTTTTGATATAGAACCATACCCTATTTCGTTGCTTCACAAAATTTCTATTTATTCATCACAGCCATCCTTTTTCAATAAGCTATTGATAGATGCTGCAAACCCCAGGAAAACTACTTACAAGCTTAATCAGTATGGATTTATTACCAACGATTTCCCAGGCGTTATGGAAGACTTAAATTACGATACAGCTAAACTGCTTGAATCAGCAGGTGAAAGATTACATCAAAAGCACACCGATACTTCCCTTTATAATTTAAACTTTAATAAAACAAAGTTGAATACAATGCTGAATTATTGTGTAGAAAAAAATATAAAAATTTTAATTCTTTCATCGCCAATGTACAGTACTTATGTACATAATGAATTAGCGGAAAAAAAAGAAAGAAAGCAATTTTATACCGACAGCTTACAAAAAGCCAATACAGCTTTTAAGTATTATAATTATGAAACCGATGGTAGATTTAAGGTTAACGACTTTAAAAACGATGACCATTTAAATTCTGCCGGAGCGGAAAAATACAGCAAAATAGTAGATAGCCTTGTAAAAACAGCTTTAAGTAGTCGTTAAAGAACTTTATCGAGACTTGTACCAATGGCTTGCTCCAACTCAATAACAGAAACATTGTACTCTTTTTGCTTAGTAGCCAATATTGATTTTTCATTTACGGATGCTTTGTACAATTTATTTAGCTGGTCGAGTGTAATTACATTGGCAGCATAATCCTGTTGGGCTTTTTCGTAAGATGCAATATCATCTTCCATTGCAATTTTTTGCAATTCTACTATTTCCTTTTTCTCTTTATAGGTTTCGTACAATATCAACACTTTAGTTCTGATAGTGCGTTCTATTAAATCTTTCTGAGAGGTATTGATAGCAATATTTTGAATGGCTGTTTTCTTTTCGGCCTTTGCCTTTGCAAACAAATCGAGGGGTATAACCATACCAATATTATACTTAGGAAAAAAACTTGCAGCTTCAGAATTGTTTATTACAAACTCATTGGCATTTCCACCAAGGCTCACCGAACTAAGCAATGTACTTTTGGCTTTGTTTCTTGCAATTTCAGCAATTTCGATATTGGCATCGGCCATCCGCATTTCAGGATTATTTTTAATAGCCAATTTTACCATTTTTTCCTTTAAAATATTTTCATCGGATATTTTACTTTTTGCAGGTGCTTCTGTAGGTTGCCTGGTTACACCATTATATTCATCCACAACTTTACGAACGGAGTCGGGCATTTTTGTAAGGCTTTGTGCATGACAAATATTTCCCAGCAGAGCAAAACAAAACAAAAAAAATAATTTCATATCATTCATTTTAAAAAGGGTATCTATATAAAGTTTTCAAATTTAAATATAATTCAATTCCTTTTGTTCCAAAAGGTTTTGTTGGTATTTTTCATCAAACTCCATCAGTCTTTTAAAAAGCCCCATCATAGCATAATAAAAAAATACATTCGGTATGGGGCCTATGGAAACCTGAGCATACAAAGTAATTACAACTGCAAAAAAAGCTGCTGTAATGGCAATGGTATATCTTTTATACTCTACATTCCTCATCTTAAAGTAAAAATAAATTCCCTGGTAAAGCATCATTAAATAAAGTAACAGAGTAAGCACAAGGCCAATCCAACCCATATCTAATGCCAATTTCAACAAACCGCTATCCGGAGGAAACCCTGCCAATTCGTGGCTGGGATTAAATCGCATACCCTCCACACCCGAGGCTGCAACTCCACCACCAATGGGATGACTATAAATATAGGGCTGAATTCTTTTTCTGTTTTCGGTTCGCACATTCAACGACTCATCCTTTGAGTCAAAAGTAGTTCGCATTCTATTTATAGTTGGATTATCAATGGGCGCAAAAATTATAAACAATACAGCCATAAATGTAACAAACACTGTAACCAGGGTTGCTTTGTTTTTTAAAGTAGCCAGCACATACAAGGCAATACCGGCAGGAAGCATAATGGTAGTGGTACGAGTGCCTGAATAAGACATCCCAAGAAAGAGTATGAAAGCAATCAAAATTAATCTGTTTCTTTTCTTCTTTTCTTTTTCCGTCATTGCTAAAATAGTTGCTATTACCGCCATACAACCACAGAGGTTACCAAAAGTAACCACACCATCTAAAAANNAAGAACTTAAATTTTTCGGGAGTAGTAATTAGCCGATATGAAACAATAAAGAACAAAATATAAATTGCATAACGCTTACTACTAAATATCCATCCCGCCGGAGTATTGTTAGGATTAAAAAACTCAATTAAAAAGTAAAGAACATTCACTATCAACAAAATAGTAACCGGAGATTTAATAATATTTCCTTTACTATTTTTATCGCCCTTTGTTTTCCACATGGTGCCAATAAAGAGAAACAAAGTCATTACTTCTACAAACGTACTTATAGGAATACTTTTACCAATTACTCTTTGCGGATAAGATGAAAAGAATGCAACAATTAATACCAGGTAATAACCCCGCATTGGATGAAAGATGCATTGATAAATAATAAGAATAGATAGTAAAGCTCCCGTAATACCAAAAGTTACAAAAGCCGCACCATTAGCTGCCAAAAAACCAGCCAAAATGGTAAGCAAAAACATAATAGCAATCAACATAGGTTTGCCCATTAGCGCTCTTATGGATGCTAACACATTTTGCTTTTTTCCTGTATTGTGCCTGTATGTACTTAAGTCTTCCAATTAATCAAACATAATTTTTGCAAAAAGAAAAACAACTACCAGGGATACAAAAACAATTGAAATAATCATAGAGAAATTAGACATTCTAATTTCTTCACCGCTATCGGAATTATCTTCGTTAATAATTTTTTCGTTATCCATTTTCAATATTACTTATTAATGAATAAATTTTATTTACCGATGCCTCCCATGTATGTGAAGTGCCCATTTCTTTTCTTGCTTTAATAGATGCCGGGTTATCTTTATTCTCCAATGCAACCTCTATTGCAGCTATATATTCATCGGCATTATTGCACAGTAAAGCATTGTTGCCAAACATAGCCATGGTTTCGGTTTTAGTGGCTACTACCGGTTTTCCGGCTGCCAGGTATTCGTCAACCTTTCGGGGATAATTACCAATAGTCATTTGGTTTAACAATTGCGGATTGATACACACATCAAAACTATGTATATATGCAGGGAGTTCTTTCTGTTTTTTTGAACCGATAAAATGAACATTCTCCATTTTACTCAAAGATGAATTTTTAAAAACATCATCTGCCGGGCCTACCAACACAATGTTCCAGCCGGGTTTCTTATCTGCAATTTGTTCCAATAGTTTTACATCTAACCTGGTAGATGTAATAGAACCGCAATATCCAATAATTGGATGCTGAATTTGCTTTACGTCTTCGGGGATATAATTAGGTGTAGCAACAAAATCATCTACTTCACAGCCCTGCCCAACATCCATTGTGGTACTATTAAATTTGGCTGCATAATTAGCAAGGTAGGCCGAATTAGCTGCAACTCCATCGGCCTTTGACATTATCAATGGTTCGGAACGTTTCCCATGCTTTTGAAAATAATTTTGTGATTGCAGAAAGTCTCTTATGTAGAAAATAAAAACAGAAGGCGATAAAAATTCTTTAAGATATAGTCCATTAAAAAAATCATTATCAATAAACAAAATTGGATTTTTAAAACCCAGGGAATTGGCCGCTACATTTATTTCTTCGGATAAAACTTTATTATTTTTTTTATTAAAAAAATTATATATAATTCCGGGTGGAAGCATATTAATTGACTCTAAAATCCTGCCTGGGTTAAATACCCAAAGATGGGGTTTAACTTCTGTAAGAATATCCTCTCCTTTTTTTATAGAATTGATTCGGTTAATGGTTTGCACATCTTTCTTCCTTCTTAAATAACTCATTCTGTCTAAGGGACGGTTTACATACAACACTCTATTATGCTCAGCTATTTCCTCTGCTATATTTTTGCAATTACTTCCAATAGGAATATCCCATGGCTGCAAACCAAACACAATAAAATCTCTACCGGTTATTTGTTTTTTGTCCATGATAATTTATGAGTAATAATATGATAAAATTCTGGGTAAAATTTTACGGCATACTTAAAAGCGTTTATAAAATTTATTTTATAATAATAATACAGCATGCTTTGTGTAAGTACAAAACCTGCTAAATGTGCAATTACCAATGCATAACCAGCTCCCATTAAACCATACTTACCAATAAAAAAGTAACAAAGTATTACTTGCAATATTGCAAGAAATGTAATGGCAAACAGATTGTGCTTCTGCCTTCCGGTAGAATCCATAATAGTTCCAAACTGCTTTAGAAAGGAAAGTGTAACTGCCGTAAAAAGTACCACCCGTAAATAAGGTATAGCAGCAAAATATGATTCTTTTGCCAATATTAGAATAATAAGTTTTGGGAAGAGGAAAACAAAAATTAGAACAGGAAATATAATGCATAGAGAAGCACCTACCGTTTTTTCATAATAATATTTAACAGTAGCAGCATTGCTACTATTTTCCGTTTGTGATGTACGAGGAAAAAGAATGTCGCCCAGGGTTTGAGAAGGCAAATCGGAGAGTGATATAATTCTCAAAGCAATTCCCTGGTAAGCATTAAACAAAGTTGTTTTTAAAATATTGGGTAAAAGCAATTGATCTGCATTTCTAAAAACCAATGTACTTATCCCCGATGCAAAAACATATTTTCCAAAATGAAAAAGTTGTAGCATCCATTGCTTTGAATAACTAAAAGCATTTACCAAATATTGCTTTACAAATTTGTATGCCATAATGGTTCCTGCGAGCATGGCAATATTGTAAATGATTACTAATACATAAAGAGGCTCTTTAAAAGGAATAAACAGCATACATGCTACCAATAATAGTGTAACAGCTTGTCGTACTACATAAGTCCAGTATAATCCTTTAAAAGCCTGCTTAGCATACATCAACCATTCAAAATGCGAAAATGGAATATTAATGAGTAAACCAATTTGCAACAGGTAAAGCATTTGTTTTAAAGGATCAGCATGCTGTACTTTTGCTACCCAGGGGGTAATTATAAATAAAATAATTGCTACTATTATTGTTATGATGGTATTTAAATAAAAGCCTGCTGCAATAATTTTTTTTTCTTCTTTACCATCATCTGCATTTATAAATTTAACCATTGCATTCTTCACCAATCCTTGCCTTATTAGTTCCAAAATAGAAGTAGTCACCATCAAAAGCCCCCAAATTCCTACTTCGGTTTCTGTTAGTACATCCTTGGTAAGAATCATTGTTATAAAAATAGATGACAATGGAACGCTCAACTTTTGCATACCACTGTAAAAGCCAGCATGAACCCATGTATTGTATTTTGTGCCTTTGCTCATGAAATAATTAAATTATCAATAGGTTTATGGGTTATCGTTTTTTTTCTAACGTAAATATCCAGCGCATATTTAGTCTTTCTGCAGCCTTGTAAAGTAACACTGGAATAGTTAGGCCGGTAATCATTCCCGAAACAATAATAATAATGGCGTCTTCTATATGCAATAACTTAGTCATTACAGTTCTAACTGCAGCAAAAACAATTACATGCGCCACATAAATGTACAGGGAATATTTGCCTAAAGCAGGTAACCAATTTAGTAGATTCTTTCGGCTGAGATAGTTGGTTAAAAACATAATAAAGCTACAGCCAATGAGTGCTATTATAATAAAAATAAATGGCTGATAAAATTCCACATGCATAAATTTAGGGGTGTCATGCGTAAGGTTTTGCCATAAAAAATAGGTTTGTGCAACTACAAAAACTATAAATGATATGGCAAGATATTTTCCTTGTGCAGCCTTTTGATTAAAAGCCGGGCTAACAATATAATCCCGAACCATATCGCCCAAAACAAAAAACAAATAATAATGCATTATATCAAACATAAAAGCAGTTGGTATATTTTTTTGATACACTACCGCCGATAAATAATACAATGCTACACCCAATAATATATTAGCCCAATTAGGAATTTTTAAAACAAACTTTGTAATCAGGTAAAGCATGCTTACATTAAACAAAGCAAACAAATACCAAAACTGAGCTATTTCTCTTGGTAAATAAAACAGGTGCAATAAATCGGAAGGCTGTGGATTGGCATTGGCATAGCCTGCAAACACCATTTGCAAACTAAGCTGTAAAGCACCCCACAAAAAATAAGGATACAAAATGGTTCTTAGTCTTCCTTCAATGTAATTTTTTATTCCCCTTTTTTGAATACTCCACGAAACAAAAATGCCGGAAACTATAAAGAATAAAGGCATTCTAAAGCTGTAAAAAAAAATATTGGCATATTCTAAAAGTGGATACTTGTCAACAAATATTCCGCTTTGCTTGGCCCCCTCAAATACATGCCTGTAAGCAACCAGTATGATGGCTATGCCACGTGCATAATCAATCCAGTTTAATCTTGTAGCTTTAGTATCCGGCATTTCAGTTGCTCTCCTAAAGATGATATTTGATTAGTAGTTTATATTTTCTTTTAAAACATTATTTAGTACAATGCCTTTACTCTTGCTGCCCAATGTAGCAATAAATTTCACCGATTTTTCATCTGCAGCAGATAGAGCATCATTGGCTGAAAAAATGGTAAATACTGCATCGGCATATACGGCCAATTCCTGGCTATCTGCAAAATCGTTCAACGCAGCACCTTCTATTAATATAAAGTCGAAATGCTCTTTTAGTTTCTCTAAAAACAATGCAATATCTACATTGTGCAATGCTTCAGAAGGTGTAAGATTACCGCTTTCACAACCAATTACACTCAAGCCTTCCATATTTGTTTTGCTCCAAATTTTTTGATTGCTTAAAGAAGTTCCTAAGTTTAACTTTCCTGCAATTTTTTGAATGAGCGTTTCCGGATTATACTTGCGGGTAATTGAATTATTACCAAAGTTCAAATCAATTATCAAAACATTTTTATTACTCATTACAAGGCTGGCNNTGTTTTTAAACAATACTTCTCTTGTGTATTTTTTTCCGGTATAATCATTTAAAACTATTTCTTGTTCTGAGGCTGCTTTTAAAGGAATTCTATTGAGTGTATTTACCAGGGGAAGTTTTATATGTTTTTTAAAGATTGATGGGGTTTTAACCCTGGGATCAAAAACTTCCATTAATAAAAAGATTACCGAAGACAGGAAGAACATTGACATGCCAGCAACAATCATGGTAAGCAATGTTTTTTTAGATTCCGGTCCAATGGCCGGTTGGCCAATGCCTGTTTGAATAAAATTAGTAGTAGGGTCGTCTTTTACCAACCCTTCTGCTTGGGTAAATTTATCTTTCATAATACCCAATTGCGCAAGCTCCAAATCAAGTTGACTTTGCATTCCCGAAATGATAACATCGCTACCTACCGGTGCAGTATTGGCCATGCCGGTATATTTTCTAATTCTGCTTGTATAATCTGCAATGGTAGAGTTAGCCGCTTGCAACAATGCATCTTCTTCGCTAATGGCCATTTTAGTATCAATGATTTCTTTGTTTTTGGCTGCATTATTTCCCCCGCCTACACGAGACGATTTAATATTTATTTCTGTACGCAAATCGTTTATTTGGCGTTCTAATGCCGCATCGTCGCCACCTTTACGTGCCAATTCCGCAACTAAATCATTCTTTTTATTGGTTAATCGTATAATTTCTTCACTACTTACCGATCCGCTATTGCTACCTGCTTCTAAAACATTTAATCTATCCTGTAAGTATTTTTTTCGATTGAGGTGTTCGTTTTGTTTACTTTTTTCTTCTGCCAATTTTGTTTCTAATTCCTTTACCGTTTCCATGGCACTGGTGCTAAGGCTTACCGGATCAATACTACCTTGTTTAACCTTTTCGTTGTACAATTTTTTTCCGAGACTGTCAATGCGGCTTTGCTGGGCAGTAACTATTTTTTTAATCCCTTCTGCACTTTCTTCTGTTCTTTGTGAACTAAGCCCCCGATAATAATTTAAAAACTCCTGCCCCATAGCGTTTACCACTACTGCAGATAAATATGGGTTTTCGGAACGGAAATAGATATCCAAATAATCTGTTCGGCCAACTCTTTCAATGGTAAGTGCATCCATCAAACTTTCATAATCATATCCATATAGTTGAAAATACTCAATAAGTATTCTGTCGTTTGTAGTTGCAGAAGACAATTGTCTGTTATGATTAAGAGCATCCTGTATTTTAACTTTTGCAGAATCTTTATTTACCGCTTTAAATAAATCACTTTCCTTTTGTTTTTTGGTGATGGTACGATAGGCTTTATTAGAGTCTTGCATATCGTGTAACAACAACTTATATCCTATGGCATTAATTACCCTGGGCGATTTGAATGTTTCAATAACATTGCTAAACTTTACATCGGCTGCATACATATCTACCCCTGCAGAGCCATCTATCATTCTTACTTTTTCCGCTGTAAAACCGGTGGAGTACTGTGCTTGTGAAACATAAAGTTCCTGTTTACTTAATTTAAAAAAGAACGCTGCTACTATAGCTAGAAAAGATAGTGCAAGTATGATCCATTTCTTTCTAAACAAAACTTTTAAAAAATATATTAAATCCATTTGGCTAAGGTATTTTTATTTTTAAATTAATTTTTGGGTGGATGGTATTTCATTTTGGTGTTAAAATAAATACCAAACCTGCCTATTTCTTTTTTTATTCGTTTAAAAAGTACCTGGCTAAAAGTACCACTTTTCCTTAAGGTTCTCACGCCGGTCCACACCCTATTATCAAAAGAGCGCACCGTTCTTACTTTTCCATACTTCATCATATCATAGCAAAGCCTTCCATCTTCACCATGGGTTTTGTTCATATAATAGCCTTCCTTCATTCCATACTCTCTTACAAAACCCATACTCATACCATAAGAGTTCAAAAAGGGTCTTTTTACATGACGAACGGCTGCTATTAAATCCTTAAATATTTCTAAAATTGATAATTGCCACCTGGAAAAACCTTTTTCACTAATAAAAGAATAACGGCCATAAACACTAGCGGTGCCGGGTGTTTGTAATTGAGTGGTCATTTTTTCTATCCAGCAATCGGGATAAATACAATCGGAGTCTCCTGAGAGAATGTATTTTCCTTTTGCTTGTTCCATCCCCATTTGCCTGCCGGGCCCCCAGCCTTGGATGGGTTGAAAGCAATTTCTAATATGCAATTTATCCAATGTAGTTTGGGTATTATCTGTAGAGTTGTTGTTGACTACAATTATTTCAAAAGGAAATTGTGTTCTGCTGGAAGCAAGGCTACCTACTGTTTTTAAAATATCTACTTCTTCATTCCAGGCAGAAATTACAACACTCACGAGTGGGTTATCCGAAACTACTTTATCTAATCTTGCATTTATTTCATCAAAAACCGATGGAGGTATTTCGGAAAAATTATTGTAAGAATATTTATAGCGATTAATCCATGTAGGATCGCTAAAGAAATTTTTTCGCATCTTCAGAGGTTTTCAGTTCAAAGCAATGTAAATCTCAACAAATTTTTTCATCAAAAAAAGTCTGGCATTTTTCAATGCCAGACTTTTAAGTTGAAAGGTTTTTCTAGTTGGCTTTAATTAATTTAACTGACTTGGTCAATTTGCCATCAACCCAAATACTAATTACATAGTTGCCTGGTAATACTTTTAGACCTACCGGTAACTGTGTAGAAATAATATTGTTTCCTTTCATGATATTCATGCCGTTGCTCCTGAATATCATTTTGCCGTTCATATCATATACCACAATATTCACATTAGCTTGCTTAGTACTTGTCATATCAACTTTAATCACATCGATAAATGGATTGGGGTAAACATTTATTACTGATGCAGCTTCTACTTCTACTGGTGCTTTTGGTGCTTTAACCGCTTCATTTGGTTTAGCAGGTGTAAGAGATTTTGCAATCAAATCCAAAGAACGACCGGCAATTCTGTTTTGTCCTGCTGGTAATCCNNGGAACTAACTTATCAAGATATACAACTTTTGTACTGTTGTAGTAACTGTTTAGTTCTACTGTTTTACCATTGCAGGTATAGTTGGCAGTAGTATAGTCATTATTGGTGTTACTACCAAAGCAACCTATTCTATACTTCCTGCTCACATCAAGGTTTCTAAATTTCATTTGCGAAGTTTGACCGGCATCTGTCCAGTAGTTGGTAGTTTGAACATTTACAGGGAATACTCCATTAGAATTTACACCTGCAAACCCAGCACCATTAAACTCTTTGGTTATTACCATTTCAAAACCTGTATTGGCAAGGTTTGTATTCCTTAGGTTAGGGAAACTTGCACCCTGAGTTGATGGTGAACTGGTACTATTCCAAGGTGATGGGGCTGCCTGAGCTATGTTTACATTCAAATTAATCAACACAATTTCTGCAGCAACAAATGCATCATCCACATTGCTATAGTTACTATATGTACCACTTCTTACTGATCTTACTTTGTAGAAGTAACGAGTATTGGACGAAGCAGTTGCATCTGTATATGTAAACGTATTGGCAGCAGTGGTTGCTATTTGCGAATAGGTGCCATTGTATGAAGTAGCTCTCCATACCTGGAAGCCTGTTTCATCAGCACTTCTATCGCTCCAGGTTAATTTAACTTTGTTTGTTTCAAGAACTGTTTCTGCAAACAAATCGGCCGGACGTATTACAGGATCTGCTGCATTGTATTCTCTAATAACTAAGCCACTCAACAACAAAATTGCGTTTGTACTTGCTTTACTAATTATTACATCTACTTCGCCGGATGCATTTGGAACAAGCCCATTCATATTCACTAAGCGAGTGTTATTATAGCTTCCGTTAATAGTTTGCACTTGACTATTATTGGTAAAAGTAACATCGCATACTGCACCCGTATTTCTTGAAGTTAAGAATCCAATGCTATAGCGTTTTGCAGGATTTAATCCACCAAATCGGATGGTATGGTTTCCATTATTGTAGTTATTGAAACCTGATTTTATTACTTCATCAGGGAATACACCACTGTTATCGCCTGTACGGAATCCTAAATTTAATCCACCATTCCATTGAGTAAGGAATCTAAAAGTAAATCCGGTTACTACGTTTTCATCGTCTCTTATATTTCCGTAAGGGTTATTGGCAAATGGATAACCAAGGTAATTATTCCAAGGTGCTGGCATTGCAGTTGCACCTTCCGGACCAAAGTTGAGGTATGCCGACCTTACACTATTATCGGTAACGGTTACATTAAATGATCTAACCACAGAAGCATTTGAATTATCGGTTACAGTTACAGTAATACCAGTATAATAACCAATATCATTTATTGTAGGATTAAATGTGATTGTACCAGCTCCGTTGCCTGTATTTTGATACGTTGCAAAAGATGGTAAGCCAGTTACAGATACAGTCATAATATCTCCCGCATCATCAGTAGCTGCAATACCAACAGCAGCAGAATTAGTTGCTTTAATATACACATCATTAATTGCAGCCAATATGGGTGCTTTATTAGTGGTAGATACCTCTGCTACATTTGAGAAGCCCGATGTACCTGCCGTATTAGTTGCCTCTACTTTATAATAATAAGTAGTGCTGCTTAATACAGTATTATCGGAATAGGTTGATGTATTTGCATTAGTTGCTCCGGGATTTAATACCGTATATGGGCCTGCTTCAACGGTAGCCCTTGACACCAGGTAGCTGCTTTCGTTATAGGCTACATCATTCCAATCCAATCTAACGGAGCCGTTTGGCTGAGCATTGGCAACCAAATTGGTTGGAGTAGCAGGTACTGTACCATCGTTGAATGGTTTTGTAATTACAATTGCATTTACCATACCATAAGGTGTGTTTGCTCCTTTGGTCATATTCATACTAATAATACCAGAAGCATTTGCCGGAACCCCGGTAAAGGTTACTGTATTTTGAGTATTGTTATCGCAATACAAGCCTTTTGCATCACCATTGATGGTATAAACGGTTGTACCATTTACCCCCAGGCCTCTCCATGCACTACTACCAAACAACGTAATATTATACTGTGCATTAGGTTGTAACCCTGTAAAGTTTACCGCTACCGATTGTGGAGCACTATAAGCACCAAACCAGAAATAATCTTTCATTACTGCATCGGGATACACTCCTGAGTTATTACCGGTTTGAGCACCGGCATCGCCTGCGTTCCATGAAGTTCCAAGGAAGCTAATACCTAATGTGGTAGTGGTTCCACTGCTGTTTTTAAGATTATTTGTGGTAACAGTTGAGATTGTATTCCATGGTGCCGGAGCATTAGGACTGGTGTATTTCATGCTGAGCATCCATGTTTCCAATGGTGGTTCTACATTTGTTACCGTAACCGTGAATGTTGCAGACTCACTTCCTCCATTTACATCTGTAGAAGTTACTGTAACAGTATAAACTCCTGCATGTGTGTAACCTGGGGCTAAGGCTAAAGAACCATTTCCATTTCCATTATCTGTTAATGTAATAAATGAAGGAGCATTGGTTAACGACCATACCAAGCCGGCATTACCATCCTGGTCGGTTGCAGTAATTGAAACATTGGCAGTACTGCTTTCTCCAAGGTTTACATTGCTAATAGCTGAAATTACCGGAGTGTAATTGTTATTAACAGTTAGGGTAAATTCTGTAGTGTCGCTACCATTATTACCATCAGTAACTATTGCGGCAATTACATAAGTTCCCAAATCGGCTAAAGCAGGATTAAATTGTATGGTACCTGTGCCATTGCCTGTGTTGGTAAATGTTGCAAAGGCTGGCAAAGGATTTTGGAACGATAAGGTGAGTGTCTCCAAATCAACATCGGTTGCAGATAAGTTGATTGTTTTTTGAGATTCGTACCTCATAGTAAAGTTTGGAATATTGGATATAAGCGGGGCATTATTGGCCGTTCTTACTAATACATCGGGTGTGAATGCACTTATTCCACCGATGCCTTTGGCTCGAACTTTATAGTAATAATTTGTATTTGCAAATAAACTTGAATCGGTGTAGGTTTTAGTAGCACCGGCCGCACCTGGTATGGTAGCCAACAACCTATAGTTAAGTACATTTAATGCCGACCTATACAATTCAAACTGAGTTTCATTGCTGCTATTATCATCAAATTGCAATGAAATGGTTGATGTTGTTTGCGTAGTAGAAATAAGATTGCTTGGTGCATCAGGTGTTGCAGGTAAAGCAAATGTAGTATCAGCAGGGTACGATTGATTCATTACTGATAAAACCTGTGCAGCCGATAAAGGTTCATTGATAATTTGTAATTCATCAATTAAACCACTATAGTAGCTTGAGCTGGCGCTAGAGTTAAATGCATTACTGCTGTTACTGGCACCTATTCTACATGCATTATTATTTACAGATACAGAAGAAAAAGAAAGGTTAGTTGTAGTTACCAACACTCCATTCAAGAACAATCTCAATCTGTTTACATCATAAACAACTGCAACATGGTTCCATCCTCCGGAAACCCAGTTTGTATTGGAAGTAACACTATTCAACACTGCTGTTGATCGGGTACTTCCACTTGCAATACCTGCCTGTAAACTACCAGAGTTAAATCTTAGTGCCATACCATTTGCATTGCCACCAAAATCATAGATTACTTTGTTAGACCCCGAAATTGCACTAGCATTGGGTTTTATCCAAACGCCTATCGATCTTGCAGAATATGCATTATTTGGGAAAACATTGTTCACCGAAAATGGTACATTAATGTATTGCGTAGAACCATTTAAGGAAATAGAATGCGAACCTTCCTTACGATCGGTACTGAAAACCGGTGAAGCATTTCCACTAAGGTTTCTGTTGTTACCACTGGCATCGTTATAATTGTTATCAAAACTCCAGGCAGCATCCAATTGGCTAAGTACAGCAGAAGCTCCATATTGGTTTACTGCTTTTAATTTATACCAATATTTGGTTAAAGGATCTAAACCTACAGAATCGATAAAGCTGGTAGCATTGGCAGGTGCTGCTCCAATGGTAGTATAAACACCCAATTGGCTGGTTGACCTGGTTACCTCAAATGCTGATTCGTTGTTACTATTATCATTCCAGCTAAGATTTACTTTATTATATGCCGTTGCAGTTACAGTAAAGTTTGATGGACTTGCAGGCAATAACGATGGTGAAATAGTTACATTATCCACAAAGGCACTGCTTGGTATTACGGTACGGTTTGAAATACCTGCAGCAGCACTTCCCCAATAAATATTCATTGATTCACCGCCTCCTTTTTCAAAGAACGTAATAGCAATTGGATGTACACCTGCAGTTAAAGTAATGGTACCACTTCTGTATTGGCCACCATGTAAACCATCATTATTTACTACAGGAGTTGCTGTATGGCTGTAGGTGCCTATATACAATTTACTTCCATCGTCTGAGTTTGTTTCAAAAGTATAAGAGCCGGTTACGGGTATCTTGATAAATCCTTCCCATAAGAAACCAAAATTGTCGTTTCTTAATCTTTGAGTAAGGCTAACAGTTGGAACTACTCCGCTTGCTAGTATAGGAAGTGTAGCAAAGTCGGGCAAATTATTCCAATCGCCTTCGTAATATTTGTAACTAAGGCCACGCAAAGCTGCAGTAGCACTTATTTGATTACTTGCCGGCGATACATTGCCTTTTGCATCTACCGCTTTTACATAAAAAGAATAAGTTTCTAAACCGGTAAGATTATTAACTACAAAGTTGGTTTCGGTAGTTAAATATTTCTTCACCCCATTTACATAAACTTCGTATTTAACAACACCTACATCATCGGTGGCATCATCCCAATCCAATGCAATCCATGTTCTGCTGGAGTTGGTAGCCACTAAATTTACAGGAGCTGTTGGCGGTGTAATATCTATTAATGTAGTTGCATTTACTTCTGAACTAATGGCAGAAGCACCATTGTTATTTACAGCTCTAATGATATAATAATACTTAGTATTGGCTTGTAAACCCTGATCTAAATAAGAAAGAACATCCGCTCCTCTTATAGCAACAAGTTGGTAACCTCCAGCAGATGATGTACTTCTATAAACTTCAAAAGCTGTTTCATTATAAGCCGGATTCGGATTGTCGTTCCAATCTAATTGTATTGAACTATTTGACATTGCTATTGCCGAAACACTGGATGCCGCATCGGGCACATTGGTTCCTGCCGCTGCTATAACAGAATAATTAGGCGAAAAATCGCTGCCGCAACCAAACTGTTCGGTAACTTTTATCTTGTACTCTCCTATCGGTGCATTGTAAGTTGAACTTGAACTTACTAAAGCATTATCACTTACTCTTCTCCACTCATAGGTGTAATAATTAGCTGGAACCATTAAAGGCACAGTGGTTCTGCCATCTGGCGATGGCAATACATTGCTGTATAAGCCATTTATTTGAATATTTGGGGTAACTGTACCCTGGTTTAAGGCAATTACGGCAGGGGTTGGAGACCAAACAGACCAGGCACTTGTTGAGGTTCGTTTGAACCTGGCTGCATAAGTTCCATAATCGTTCACCATTAAAATATTACTGGTAGCACCAGGAATGGTAGTACCATTTTTACTCCACTCATAAGCATAAAAGCCTGCCTGAACACCTAATTTGGCATCAACAGTTTCATTTGGGCAAAACTCATCATGTTGAAAATAAACTAATGGGTTTGCTTTGTGTTGTCCATTTATAAAAGGCCAATACCTTGGGTCGGCCCAAAAAGAATTCCAGGCTCCATGTCCCTGTGAAGGGAAGAATGCTTGTTCAATATATCCACCTAAATTTCGATAAGAATTTATAAGATCTGTTACCGTAGATGGATAAGGCGCCACATCCTGCCCACCATTAGCAACAAAAACAGGAACGGTAATATGACTGGCGAAATAGCTTACATCTTCATACTGTGCAGCAGAAATGGGTTCTATGGCACAAGCAATTTTTGCATATTGTTGTTGCTGTGGAAAATCCCAGGTGGCCTGCCCTCCGGATGATAACCCGCCTACATGTATTCTGTCGATATCGAGTTTCACATATTTAACCATTGAATCCACTAATTCTTTTATCAGCGGAAAATAAGACTGCAGATAACCTGCCTGGCTTTGAGGGTATATCATAAACCCATCAAAAGTGCCATCATCTATTTTTTGGGCATGTGATTGTCCACCATGCACCAAATGAAATTCATTATCATAAACCGGTCCGGGCTCACCTAACCCATGCAGAAATACAATAGCCGGGTAAGATTTACCATCAACAATATTGTGCTGATAAGTTTTAGGAAACTTTAAACGAAAGGCCATGCCCTTGTAGTAATAAGACTTATATCCATAAGAATAAGGATTCCAGCCAAGCCTGTTGGTATGGCCCCACTTACTCATTATTCCCCAAGTGGGTAATGCTGGCTGATTACCGGATGTAAACACCCTGTCTGCATCATTTGGATCCAATACATTGGGTTGGGCATAAGCTGTATTTGTAAGTAATTGTACAGTACAAATAAAAAGTACAGCTAATAGAAATTTTCTCATTTTTAATGTTTTTTCTTAATTGAAAAATAAAAATGGATTTCAGAAAAATAATTGGCCTTATACGGATTTCACATGCACACAGGCATGATTTAGAATATTGAAAAATGAAATATTAAGCTATTGCTTAGGGCGATCTTTGAAGGAATGTGGAATTAACTGGTCAGAGGTTGTTTCAAAAAAGGAGATTAGGTATTTAATAATACTTGCGTCAAAAGTATATATTTTATTTAATCCAACAAATAATTTTTAGGATTTAATTACGTTTATACCCCAAATGAAGTAGTAAACTATTTGAACTGCCTTTATTTCCTTTCTTTTGCAAAAAAATATTAGCATGAAGGCTGTTGAAATTATTTTTTGGGTTTGCTTTGCCATAGTATTCTACAGCTATATTGGTTATGGAATCTTATTATGGCTATTCGTAAAAATTAAATCAAAAAAAAAGAATAACAATCAATCAGAGCAAAACTTTCAACCTACTGTAAGCTTAATAGTGGCTGCTTTTAATGAAGCTGATTTTATTGAGAAAAAAATACAGAATTCATTGTCCCTCCATTATCCTGAGGATAAATTAAAACTACTTTTTGTGGCTGATGGCTCCAGCGATAATACGGTGGATATAATTACTCAATTCTCTCGGGTAGAACTTCATTATAAGCCAGAAAGACAAGGAAAATCAATGGCAATAAACAGAATAATGCCCTTTGTAAAATCTGAAATAGTTGTTTTTAGTGATGCAAATACATTATTAAACAAAGAGTGTATTGAAGAAATTGTAAAGCACTACCAGGATGAAAAAGTAGGCGCCGTTGCCGGCGAAAAAGTGGTAAGATCCATAAATGATTCGGGTAATATTGCCGGTGATGGAGAAGGTTTATACTGGAAGTACGAGTCTTTTTTAAAAAAATTAGATGCCCAATTCTATTCCGTTGTTGGTGCAGCCGGAGAGCTTTTCTCCATAAGAACATCCCTTTTTGAACATGTTGACAAAAATGTTTTGCTCGACGATTTTATTATCTCCATGAGAATTTGTGCAAAAGGTTATAAAGTAATGTACGAACCAGCAGCTTTTGCAACAGAAGCCCCTTCTTTCTCCCTAAAAGAAGAACAAAAAAGAAAAATTCGCATTTCTGCCGGAGGCTACCAATCGGTATTTATGCTAAAGGAGCTTTTAAATATTTTCAAATACGGAAAACTAAGTTTTCAATACATTTCTCATAGGGTTTTACGTTGGATTGTGTGCCCATGGTTGCTTCCAATAATTTTTGTAACCAATGCATTACTACTGCAACCCGGCAATAATCTTTACATTATTCTATTTGTTTGCCAATGCCTTTTTTATGTGGCTGCCACATTTGGCTGGCTTTTAGCAAAGTCAAATAAAAAAGTAAAATTGTTATACGTAGCATATTATTTTCTTTTTATGAACTGGGCATTATACCTCGGTTTTATAAGATTTATTTCAAACAAACAAACGGTATTATGGGACAAAGCCCGCAGAGCTGAATCCATTCTGCCAAAAACATAACGTAAAAACATTTAATTTTATTCCTGACTTTGCATTCTTATAACCTAAACCTAAACTGACAGTAACAAGCTCTATGAAGATTTATTTTAAGAACCTCGACGGCTTAAGATTTTTTGCCGCTTTCATAGTGTTATTACATCATGCCCAATATTTTAAAGATATTAACTCTTTTCCCCTCTCATCTGTTTTTGCCCCTTTTTTAAAAGAAGGTGGTAAAATGGGGGTTAACCTTTTCTTTGTTTTAAGCGGCTTTCTTATTAGTTACCTGTTGTTTTCCGAAAAACAAAAAACAGGCACCATTGCGCTAAAAAAGTTTTACATAAGACGCATTTTGCGTATTTGGCCTTTGTACCTGGCTTATGGGCTGGCTTTAATATTGGCGGCACCCATGTTTTTTAAATTATTGGGCATACAAACAGATTTTATTGGAAGCCGTGAAATTATTACCAATATTATTTTCCTGGTTTTCTTTGCCGTAAATATCCAACTTACTTTTTTTACTTATAATAAAGGAATTGTAGAAATTCTTTGGTCGGTATGTGTAGAGGAGCAGTTTTACCTGGTATGGCCGCTGTTGGTAAAAAAGTTTTTTGGAAAAATGGCCAGGCTCATTATTATATTATTTGCATTTGCTTTGGTGAGTAAGATAATCTTACATATCCTTCATCTATATTTTGGGCTCGACAGAGATTTTATGTTACTCTTCGACTATGTAATGTTACCAAATAAAGTGCAGCTATTTGCGGCCGGAATGGCCATGGCTTACCTTCATTTCAATAAAGAACTTTATACAGGTTTTAGAACCTTTATTCAGCAAAAATGGTTTCAATGGTTGGTATTGTTGGTTACACTTGTATTTGTTGCTTGCAACAATTTTGTTTTACCAGTAAACAGCAACGCTTATTATTATCTAACAGATTATATATCTGCCATTCTATTTGGACTACTTATTTATAATGTAGTGCAGGATAATGCGGTCTTAAATCTTGAATATGATATTTTTAGAACCCTGGGACGAATTTCTTATGGCATTTATCTTTTCCATCCACCGGTTTGCAGACTGGTAATCACTTTTATGGTGAAAGTTTTAAAAATCCCCAATTCATTTTTTGCTTATGATATATTGTATTTTATTATAGCCACAGCTGCTACAGCAGGTCTGGCCTGGTTATCCTATGAATTTTTTGAAAAACGATTTTTAAAACTAAAAGATAAATTCGCCATCATTAAAACCAGAATCTAAACGTCCGTCAATCTTTTTTTTAAAAAAATCTACTTTTTTTTTTGTCGTTCACATTTTTTATATAGTTTTACGCTGTTGTTCAACCTGAACAATCCACTACAAGTTTCAATTCCTACCAAAAATCTCTTTACCAATTTTCGTTTAATTGCCTCTGAAAATCTGAATTTCTGCGAAATGCCAACATTTAGAATTCCATCGAGTTAGTTACTCATTTTATGAATTACCACCTGTCAATCACTCTAAACTTGCGACTGTGGTAAAAAAATTAATGGTTATTGAAGAAAGCAATGCTATCAATTATTTGATAAGTAATGTGCTTAAAAAAGATTTTAATGTATCATCGGCATTTAATTGTGTGGATGCTATGCAACAATTAAGACTCGATCTTGAAAAAGATCTAATTATAATGGATATTTCCGGCACCGATTCTGATAATTTTGAATTGCTGGAACACATTTCTACTAGTGCTGTTTTAAACAATATTCAAAGGGTTGTTATTTCCGATTCGGACGATGAACAACTAAAAAACAAAACCACTGCTTTGGGAGCATCATTATTTGTTACCAAACCATTTGATCCATTATATCTTTCCGAAAAAATTAATGCCTTAGTAAATCTTAATGAAAAATCGATTGTCAGAAAAAGGAAATTCTCATTCAATATGAATATTTTCTAGTTCTGGTGTAATTTTTACAAATTACCCTTAACAACGATTTTATGTTTACCAATGATGTATTACCACTAAGTGGTGAAAATAGCTTTGACCTAACGCCAGAAAAAGAATCTTCTGAAATTTTTCTTTACATAGGTAGCACCCGTTTTTTTTCCGATAATTTATCCGGTACATTTCCTCATTCAACTTGTGCCACATCATTAGAAGAAGCTAAACAAGTATTGTTGAATATGTCGGTTTTACCCGACTTGATTATTGTTGATACTCACTTTAATCATATTCAATTAGTAGGGTTTAGTGTTTGGTTGCTGCAAAACAGAATTAATACAACGCCCCTAATCTACAATCAATCATACCTTACAACGGAAGAAACAAAATTATTATTCAAGCAAAAATTGGTAGATGATGTAATTGATTTACATCAACATTATTATAAGCTTGGACAAAAAATTAAATTCTTCAAAAAAATGAATTCTGATTCATCAGAATTAAAAAAACAAAAGTCAACCTTACCGGAAACCTGTCGTTTTTGTTTTGTAAAACGCAGTTTCGACATTTTGATGGCATTAGCCGGCATTACCTTAACAATGCCGCTAATGCTCATTATTGCTTTAATTATAAAAATTGATAGTAAAGGCCCTGTATTTTATTTTGCCAAACGTGCCGGAAAGGGTTTTAAAATTTTCAATTTTTATAAGTTCAGAACGATGATAGTGGATGCCGATCAAAAAATTAAAGAATTGGCAGAAGATTTAAATCAATATGAAACTCAGGAAAAAGGCCCGCTTTTTATTAAACTCAACAACGATCCACGCATTACAAAGTTTGGTAGGTTTCTTCGCAATTCAAGCCTGGATGAATTGCCCCAATTATTTAATGTACTAAAAGGCGATATGAGTATTGTAGGGAACCGCCCTTTACCGCTTTATGAAGCTTCTACTCTTACTACTGCCGAATGGGCTGAAAGGTTTATGGCTCCTGCCGGCATTACCGGACTTTGGCAAATAAGCAAAAGAGGTAAGAAAGAAATGAGCAACGAAGAAAGAATTCAATTAGATATTGAATATGCCAGAAACAGAAACCTGTTGACCGACTTCAAAATTTTAATAAAAACACCTGCGGCTTTATTACAAAATGCAGATGTATAATTATATTTAACACCGCTTACCAAATCAAATTGTTTTTAAAAGATGAAACCTTTAAAGGACAACCCCCTTGTATCAATTGTTACTCTTAACTGGAATGGGCTTGAAGTTACCCTGGAGTTTTTGGAGAGTACACGCAATCTCACTTATAAAAATTACGAAATTATAGTGGTGGACAATGGCTCTACCATTGATCCTACAGAAAAAATTATGGCCGGAAATTACCATAATGTAAAAGTGGTAAAAAGCCCGGTTAACCTAGGCTCTGCCGGTGGTAATAATTTTGGCATGAGGCACATGTCGCCCCATTATGATTTTTGTTTCCAGGTAAATAATGATGCAGAAGTAACTCCCGATCTCATTGAAAAATGCCTGCAACCTTTTTATGATGATCCTAAGGTTGGTGCAGTATGCCCAAAAATTCGTTTTCATCATCATCCAACTATTATTCAATATGCCGGTTTTAATAAGATGAATATGCTTACCGGCAAAACCACTGCGGTGGGTAGTCTTGAAGAAGATAAAGGTCAGCACGATACTCCCGGCTATACACATAGTGCCCATGGATGCGCCATGATGGTAAGTAGAGAAGTAATAGAAAAAGTGGGCATGATGGCCGAGAAATATTTTGTGTATTACGATGAATCGGACTGGAGTGCAAGAATTATAAAAGCCGGATACAAAATTTTTTACCAGGCAAAAGGTTTGGTTTATCACAAAGAATCTATGAGTATGGGGAAACTAAGCCCGCTCAAAGTACATTTTATGACACGCAATCGAATTTACTATATGCGCCGCAATGCGAGCATGGGCGAATTTTTAGTGTTTGCCGGATTCTTTGGTTTTCTTACAGTGCCTAAAACCGTTCTTCGGTTTACTAAGAATCGCCAGTTTGAACACCTGAAGGCTTTTATGAAAGGTATTACCTGGAATTTTACCAACTCCAAAAAATCAATTCAATAAATTAAGTAAGGCTGCGAATGGCAGCCTTCATTTTATTTTTATTAAAAAAAAATTACCGACTGATTTGAACATTTTGGAAAAGCAAAAAAAAATAAGAGTATTAGAATGTATCCGCCAGGGACAAATAGGTGGTGGAGAAAGCCATTTGCTTAGCCTTGTGGAAAACCTTGATAAAAACATATTTACCCCTATTGTACTTTCCTTTACCGATGGGCC
>DEHT01000007.1:0-131 GCA_002352045.1 Chitinophagaceae bacterium UBA2793
ATGAAAGGAAATCTTATTTTATCGGAAGAGCACGGCAGAAACTTTAATAATGCACTCAATAAACTGGATGAATCCATTAGTGAGATGCGCCGTGTAGCTCACAACATGATGCCCGAAGCATTAATGAAACT
>DEHT01000007.1:187-21325 GCA_002352045.1 Chitinophagaceae bacterium UBA2793
GGTTTTTCAACCGACCAACTCAGTAAAGTAAAATCGGTGGGTTTGCATAATATTCAATCGAGGGTAAATTATTTGCGGGGGCAAATAGATATACAATCCACTCCGGGTAGCGGCACTTCCGTTCATATTGATTGCACAATATAAGTTTATGGAAAAAATAAAAGTTTTGGTGGTAGATGATCATCCAATGGTATTGGAAGGCATGAAGACGATGCTGGCACAAATTAATTTTGTACACTTAACCGGATTGGCAGCCAATGCCTTTGAGGCAATGGAAAAAATGAAACAGGATGAACCTCAAATTGTAATTACAGATATCAATATGCCCGAAGTAAGCGGAATAGAACTAACGGCCAAAATAAAAAAAGAATATCCCAAGGCCAGCATTATTGCCATGAGCACTTTTAAAGAACGCAGTTATATTTCGCAAATGATTCAACAAGGGGCTGCCGGTTATTTGGTAAAGAGTGCCAGCAAAGAAGAGATAGAGGAAGCTATTCTTTCAGTATTTGAAGGAAAATTGTACATGAGCCTCGATCTCAACATGAGTACAGTAGAAGAAAAGGAAATAAAAAATATGCCTACACTTAGCATGAGAGAAAAAGAAGTGTTGCAACTGATAGCAGATGGATTTACTAATCCACAAATTGCGGAAAAGCTTTTTTTAAGCCTGCATACGGTAGATAGCCATCGTAAAAACCTGCTTACAAAGTTTGGTGTAAATAATACCGCCAGCTTAATTAAGACGGCTGCTAAGAATGATTTGGTTTAGGGGCTTGCTGTGAATTTTTTACCACATAAGGACATAGGGTTTATTGGAAAAAATATTTTTTGCACCCGGCTTACTTTTCAAGCCGCAGCTTCAGCCGCTCTTCCTGGTAGTCTAAAATCATCATTTTTTTATGGATGATTTCTTCGTCAATAGAAGAATTGGTTTTGTTGATTTCAATCAAATGATTTCGCTGCAGGTTAATAAGTTTGCAGTAGAGTTCACTGCTTTGGGCATCTAATGGCAAATTATCTTCATCCCTCAGTTGTTCTTTTAAAGTGGTAACAATGTCGTGATAATGCCTGCCTCTTTGTTCTTTCTCTGAAAAAACACTATGCAGATAATCCAAAGATATTTGGAGGAGTTCTTTGTCTAATCGCATGGCCACTTTATGTTCATGCTCCGGATAATCCATTTCTTTTATATTGGCTTTTTTAATAAAAAAAGGCAATGTTAATCCCTGGATGGTGAGGGTTAAAAGAATAACGATGAAAGTGATAAAGAGAATTAAATTTCTTTGAGGAAACATTTCTCCATTATCCAAATAAAATGGAATGGAAAGCGCTGCTGCCAGCGAAACTACGCCCCGCATTCCTGCCCATCCAATAATTAAAGGGCCTTTGATGCCGGGATAATTTGGGTCGGCAACTTTTATAAAATTCCGCATAATCATGGTAACACCTACTGCACCAAAACAACTTAGGATCCTTACCAATATCACCACAGCGGTTACTAATATACCATATCCAATTGCCGTTGACAATTTTGTCTCACCCAAGCCCCCGGCTATTTGTGGAAGATCGAGGCCTATAAGAATAAACACAATCCCGTTGAGCAGAAAAATAAAACTTTGCCAAACATTAATGCCACGTACTCTTGATGTTGAGTCTAAAAACACATACCTTTTTTGAGAAACAAACAATCCACCTGCCACAACAGATAAAACACCGGAACCATGTATTTCTTCCGCTAAAATGTACATTAAATAGGGAGCGATAAGCGTTAGAATTACATCCATGTTGGCATCGGTGGGTAATACTTTATGTAGTTTGGTAAATAAATAACCTACCAAAAGTCCGCAGCCTACGCCACCTACAATCATCCATAAAAACTGCAGAGATGCCTGTGATGCATTGAAACTTCCGGTAGCCACCGCTACAATGGCAAACTGCAAAATGATGAGCGAAGAGGCATCGTTCAATAAACTTTCGCCTTCTAAAATGGTAGAAATCCGCCTTGGTAATTTTACAAACTTTGTAATGGCGTTTACACTTACTGCATCGGGAGGCGACACAATTCCACCCAGCAAAAAACCCAATGCCAATGTAAAGCCCGGAATACTCCAATAAGCGGTAAATGCCACACTGATGGCGGTAATAAAAACTACTACAAAAGCAAAACTGAGAATAATTCTTCTCCATCTAAACAATTCTCTAAAAGAGGAAGCCCAGCAAGCTTCATACAAAATGGGTGGAAGAAAAAGGATGAAAACGATATCCGGCTCTAATTCTATTTTGGGTAAACCCGGTATAAAACTAAGGAGCAATCCTACGATTACCAATAATACCGGATAGGCAACCTGTATTTTTTTGGCTATCATAATGATGCCAATAACAACCAACACTAAAAATAGAAATAATAGAAAATTTTCCTCCATATTTTATAAATATAGGGAATTGCATTCAGTTGAAATAGCACGGCAACAAGAAGTATTTTAGGCAGCCGTTATTGTTTTCATAAGCACATAGCCATACGTAATATCACCTGTTACTGAGTTTGACAAGTTTACATTTAAACTAAAAAAAACATCCTATACATTAGAAGTATCTGGTGCGCCCTGCACGGGTACCAACCCAGAAAAATACTGATAAATGAAACCAGTACAGAAAAGATAAAACAAATTGTTTAGGTTAATTATTAAAAATGTGTCTAAAAAATTAAAGTAAAGGCGAAACCAACCTGCAAACTGAATCGAAAGCCCGTTGCATTACAGGCCGGGCTACCCAGGCTTCTAAGGTCAATAATTTACTTTCTGATTTATCTGCTTCAAAAGATGTACTCATTTGTTCACAAAGTTGAGTATCGTAAATGGCGGAAGTAATTTCAAAATTTAAATAAAAACTTCGGGTATCCATATTAACTGTACCTATAAAGGCAAGTTGATCATCTACTACCATTGTTTTTGAATGAATAAAACCTTTTTGATAAAGATACACTTTCACTCTACGTTCCAGCAGCGGTTTTATAAATGAAAAACTGGCGTGTTGTACAATGAAAGAATCGGATGTACCGGGCAAAATAATTTCTACTTCTACGCCTTTGGCTGCTGCTATTACCAATGCCGAAGTGAGTTGATCTGTAGGAATAAAATACGGTGTGCAAATTTGAACCTTTCGCTTGGCCTGGCTTATCGCCAACAAAAAAGTTTCTAAAATATACGGTGCTGTAGAGTCGGGGCCGCTGGCAACAATTGCCACCACAGCCTCAGCTTTGAGTGGGGCCTTGTGTTCCAAATAAAATTCACGGCTTTTGAAATTATTTTCACCATTAGAGAAAAGCCAACTCAACAAAAACTGAAATTGTAAGAGTTGAATTGCCGGGCCTTCAATACAAATGGTTGTATCTCTCCAAAACAGCCGGTGTTTGCCATTGTTCAGATAACGATCATCTAAATTAATTCCTCCCAAATACCCCATTTCACCATCAATAACTACCACTTTTCTATGATTTCGATAATTACTGTTTGCTAAAGATCCAAACATTACAGGTAGGGTTTTGGCAAAAGGAATACCGGCCTCTTTTAATCTCTTAGGAATCTTTTTTATTTTATTAGATCCAACATCATCGAATATTACCCGAACTTCAACTCCTTCCCTATGTTTATTAATGAGTAAATCAGCCATTTTATTTCCTATATCATCGGCCGTCCACATATAGTATTCAAGGTGTATGTAGGCCCTTGCATTTTGGATGGAGTTAAAAAGGTGCGAAAACTTTTCCTCACCATTATTAAGAAGCGTTACGGCATTTCCTTCGGTGATGGGAGATTGCTTTTGAAGATAGAGGTAGTTGAATGTTTGTGAGATAGTCCCCATTTTTTGTTCCAACTTACCCAATGCTGTGTGCATGGGCTCTTTGAGGCTTGCAAAATATTCGTTCAACTTACTCTCATTCGACTTTTGTATATTCTTAAACTTGGAGCCTTTAAACAAAGGTTTTCTTCCAACAAAATAGTAGATTATCAAACCAATACCTGGTAAAAAAACAAGCATCAATATATAAGCAAGCGACTTCCCGGGGTTACGATTTTCACTTATGATAGTGATAAAAACCCCGAGATAAATCCCCAGTAATGGAATCCAAAACCACTGAGTTATGAAATGCCAAATGTTTTGCAAGTACTCCAATTAATTGTTGCCTATAGTTTGGTACACATCACAATATTGAAAATGTTTATAGCAATAATACTGCAATATTCTTTATCATTTATGCACTATTAAAATTTAAAAATTCGTAAACGATTTATCATTTACATGTTGCTAAAATCAAAGAACCATCTATGCATAGTATTTAAAGAAGCAAAGACAATCTTCTCTTCATCGTTCCTTTATTTTGTTTATACTGTCAACTGCTTCATTTATCAGCAAACAGTGTTGAAACAAAATAACGAAAGGCTTGTTAAATATATAACTGATTTACTCAACTGAAATACTGTTTATATTTTTAAATTTTTATAAAACGCTTAGGCTTTCCAAAATAGTTTTTTGAATACAATACGTTTTAAAGTACATTTAAATACCATTTACATTTTGCGATTGCTGGTTTGCAGTATGCGGCATTTCTAATATTTGTTATTTGTCTTATCCCTTACCCTTAGTAAATATTTATTGATTAAAATATCAACTAATGATTTAGTACCATGCTCGCAATTTTTTTAGGAGCAGCCGCAACGTTAATGGGAGGTCTTACACATTATGGTCATGGACCAGCCCCAAATTTTTTCGGAAGTACTTATGTTGAAATGAAAGACTGGTGGAAACATGGATTTTTCATAAGTGTTTTGTTCCTACTGATATGGTTTGTTGCAGGCGGGCTTTGGTGGAAAGTGATTGGACTTTGGTAATATCTAAATACTATTTTCAGAAATGAAATCAACGCAGATTCAGAAAATATTGATGGCATTAACAGGTTTTTTTCTTTGCATATTCCTGGTTATTCATTTACTGGGGAACCTGCAATTATTATTACCCGCCGAAAAAGCAAAAACATCTTTTAACTGGTATTCCCATTTTCTCTCAGGAAATATACTCATTAAAATTATTGAGATTTTGCTGTTTGTAAGTGTTGCAGCTCATATTGTATATGCATTGATATTAACATTGAATGCAAAAAAAGCAAACGGACAGAAATATGTATACGACCGCCGTGGCACAGCAAGTAAATGGTATAGCAGGAATATGGGAATGTTAGGCTCGCTTATTCTTTTATTCCTGATTATTCATTTAAAAGATTTTTGGTATCAATATAAGTTTACCGATTTGCCTATTGATGAGCAGGGCTACAAAGATCTGTACAGCATTGTAATTGAAGCATACAGGCAATGGTGGTATGTATTGATTTACCTGGCAGGCATAGTCGCACTTGGTTTTCATTTGCTGCATGGTTTTTTCAGTGCGGCAAGAACGTTGGGAGTTTACAATCCTAAATATGTAAAAGGATTCAGAATTTTCGGATGGTTATATACCGGTATTATCACAGCAGGATTTATGATTATACCGGTTTACATTCATCTTACAATTATTTAATTATGGATGCAAAAATTCCGGCAGGACCATTATCAGAAAAATGGAGCAATTACAAGTCGCATGCTCGCCTGGTGAACCCTGCCAACAGAAAAAAGATGTCGGTGATTGTAGTGGGTACCGGTCTTGCAGGTGCATCGGCAGCAGCTTCTCTTGCAGAACAGGGATATAAGATTAAAAGTTTTTGTTTTCAGGATGCGGCAAGAAGGGCACACTCTGTTGCTGCACAAGGTGGCGTAAATGCCTGCAAAAATTATAAGAATGATGGCGATAGCATTTACCGCATGTTTTATGATACTATAAAAGGCGGTGATTTCCGGTCAAGAGAGGCAAATGTTTACCGGCTTGCAGAATGTTCTGCCAGCCTGATTGACCAATCAGTAGCACAAGGTGTTCCTTTTGCAAGAGAGTATGGAGGTTATTTAAATAACCGCTCTTTTGGCGGTGTGCAGGTATCAAGAACTTTTTATGCAAGGGGACAAACGGGCCAGCAATTATTGCTGGGTGCTTACCAGGCACTCATGCGGCAGGTAAATACCGGCAGGGTTAGTTTACACACACGGCATGAAATGCTTGACCTGATAGTGATTGACGGTAAGGCAAAAGGCATTTTAGCCCGTAACCTTGAAACAGGCGAAATAGAAAGACATGCCGCCGATGCGGTTATACTGGCAACCGGCGGCTATGGTAAAATTTATTACCTGTCTACTTTAGCAATGGGCTGTAATGCATCGGCAATATGGCGTGCACATAAAAAAGGGGCATACATGGCAGGGGTAAGCTGGATACAGATACATCCAACCTGTTTACCTCAATCCGGAGAACATCAATCTAAACTTACATTAATGTCGGAATCGCTGCGCAATGATGGAAGGATATGGGTTCCATTGAAAGCAGATGACAACCGCAACCCCAATGATATTCCGGAAAATGAAAGAGATTATTACCTGGAGAGGCGTTATCCTGCATTTGGTAATCTTGCACCAAGAGATATTTCCTCAAGGGCGGCTAAAGAAAGAATTGATACCGGGCATGGTGTGGGTGTTATGAAAAATGCCGTATGTCTTGATTTTTCCAAAGCAATAAAAGAACAGGGTGAAAAAGTGATAGAAGAAAAGTATGGTAACCTTTTTAGTATGTATGAAAAGATTACCGGCATTAATGCATATAAACAACCCATGCTTATTTCGCCGGCTGCACATTTTACAATGGGTGGCTTATGGGTTGATTATACTTTAATGACCAATATTCCGGGATTGTTTGCGTTAGGAGAAGCAAATTTTTCAGATCATGGTGCAAACAGGTTAGGCGCCAACTCTTTGCTGCAGGCATGTGTAGATGGCTATTTCATTGCACCTTATACTATTCCTGATTATTTAGCCGGTGAGTTAAAGGCAGAAAAAATCACAACGGACCACCCTGCTTTTGATGAAGCAGAAAAAAAAGCAAAACAACAACTGAATAATTTTTTATCTGTCAAAGGCAAACTGTCTGCTGATTATTTCCATAAAACATTAGGCAAACTTTTGTACGATAAATGTGGCTTAGCACGTAATAAAAAAGGATTGGAAGAAGCTATTGAAGAGATAAGAAATTTGCAGCAACAGTTTTACAGGGAGTTGAATATTACAGGAGATGACAAGGTAAATACAGAGCTGGAAAAAGCCGGGCGGCTTGCTGATTATCTTGAGTTGGCAGAATTGATGTGCGAAGATGCTTTATCAAGAGAAGAATCATGCGGAGCGCATTTCAGGGAAGAATTTCAAACGCCGGAAGGAGAAGCAATACGCAATGATAAAGACTTTTGTTATGTATCTGCATGGGAATGGAATGGTGCTGACCAACCGCATATTTTGCACAAAGAACCGCTGCTGTTTGAGAGTGTGGAATTAACAGTTAGAAGTTATAAATAACAACAGTATCTGACAATACCGGGAATACACAAATGAATAATAAGAACCGATATGAAAATATTTTTGAAGATATGGCGGCAGGAGACAAGGGAAGCAAAAGGTGAAATGAAAAATTATGTTCTGGACGATGTTACAGAAGATATGTCTTTTCTTTCTATGCTGGATCTGCTGAATGAAAAATTGATAGCTGCCGGCGAAAGGGTTGTAGAATTTGATCATGATTGCCGTGAAGGCATTTGCGGGCAATGTGGTGTTATGATAAATGGACAGGCGCACGGCCCATTGCCTCATGTAACTACCTGCCAGTTGCATATGCGTTCATTTAACAACGGCGATACCATTTATGTAGAACCATTCCGGGCAAAATCTTTTCCTGTTATCCGTGATCTGAAAATAGACCGTTCTTCTTTTGACAGAATGATACAGGCAGGTGGGTATATATCGGCATCAACCGGGCAGGCGCCGGAAGCCAACAGTATTCCAATCAGTCATAAAACGGCTGAAGCTGCTTTTGATTCGGCGGCATGTATTGGTTGCGGAGCCTGCGTGGCTACCTGCAAAAATTCAAGCGCTGCATTATTTGTATCTGCAAAAATTACACACCTGGTTTTACTACCGCAAGGAAAAATTGAAGCAGATGAGCGGGTGAGAAAAATGATAGCACAAATGAATGAAGAAGGCTTTGGCCATTGCTCCAACACCGAAGCCTGCGAAGTAGAATGTCCCCAGCAAATATCTGTACTTAATATTGCCCGCATGAATTGGGAGTTTAATAAAGGCGGTTTTTTGTAACGGTAATCCTTGTTGGCAAATGGCTTTTTTCATTTTCTCAAAATCAGCCATTATTCTTTTGTTGTTGAAACATTCTATTTCTGCAATACAGAAATAATATGCAATGGAAAGGCAACTATTTTGAACTTTAGCAACAACCCAATACCAAAAAAAGAAACCGCTGCAAAACAACGGTTCTTTACAATATTTTAAAATCTCGAACTAATATAGTTTGGAAGCATTGCTCTCCAGGTTGGCCAATCATGCGTCCACTCGGTTCCCCAAATATCCAATTCGTGTGGAATTCCCTTACTGTTTAGCACACCCGAAAATTTACGAGACGCTTCCGGGTCTTCATAAGAGCCACTTCCGGTAAGTATATGTATGTGTTTGCTCTTTCTAATATTATCGAGATACCATTGATCGGTAAGGTTGGGTATATAATGGCTGGGTGAATTAAAATATACCTGTTCATCATAAAAGCCCTTTGTGTATTCAGTAAGATCATATACACCACTCATTGCTATTACACCATCAATTAAATCGGGCCGTTTCAAAAATAAATTCATGCTGTGTAAAGCGCCAAAACTTGCTCCACAGGTGATAATGGGCGTTTCATTACTGGTATTGGTTTTAATAAACGGTATTACTTCATCAAAAATGTATTTGTTGAATTGGTTGTGGCGTATAGCTTTGTGTTCGCCCTGCATTTCATTATTCAACCAACTTTCGTTGTTAATACTGTTTACCGAAAAAACTCTAAGCTTACCGGCATCAATCAATGGAGCAAGTGTATCCATTAACTGAAATCTTTCATACTCTAAATAATCGGCTGCTGCAGTGGGTACCAGTAATAATGCAAATCCATAATGGCCGTAGCCGGCTATGGGCATTTCTTTGTCGAGTGAAGCGCTATACCACGAAAAAAGTTCTTTGGTCATAATTGATTGTTTTGGTTAAAGTGTAGGGCGTTAAAAAAACGCAGGGTTACGAATATAAAAAATAATATTGCAGCATTGAATATTTTTTAAAGGAAAAATGTAAAAAAATGACGAAGGTTTTTGACATTCAATCCTTTTATAACATCCGGCGTGAGTTTATACCAAATTGGTATGAAATTAATTTTCGGGTTAGCAATTTTGCTGCAAGGTATAGTTCATGAAAAACTTTTTTCTTTAAAAGCATTTCATCTAAAAAAACAGTTTTATAAACGGTCATAAAAAGGGGGCTATTTTATTGGCTCCCTTTTATAGTAACTAAAATGTACAACTTATGTTTTAGAAATTACTATCATCTGCCGAAGGCCCATAGCTACCGGGTAATGCAATTTCCAGCAAGCGATAATAAACTCCCAATTGCGCTCTATGATGAGTAATTTGATTGAGCGAATGCCTAATGGCGCCATACTTACTCCATTTTGCCAATTGGTGGCCATTGTGAGCAAGCGCCCAGGTGCCATTTAATTTATCTTCATCTATTTTAGCAATAGCAGCCATACCGGTTTCATAATCGGCTTCCAATTTACCTAATAGCTCCTGTCGGTTGTTTAAAATGGTAGGTTTATATTCATCTTTTCCAAAGTCGAGTACTTCGGTGTTCAAAATAGTTTCGGGCCAGGCAAACACTTCTACTATATGCGTAGCTAATGGCATTAGCTTCATACTTTTTTCATGCGGCGCATAGTCATTTTTTCCATCCGGAAAAATGCTGATAAATTTTTTGGTGGTTTGATACTCCTGCGTGAGTTCATCCTTTAGTTGTTGAATAGTATCCATAATTTATTTGTTGTGAATATTACGAATGTACTTTTAAACTTTTGTTTAATTTTTTTAAAACCGGCCTGGGCAAAAATGTTTGTAAATGTTTGTAGAAATGACTGTAATCGTAATACCCGTATTGTGTAATTTTAAAACCTGCGGGGTCAATGGCCATTTGTTCTACAGCTTTTCGAATACGTAATATTTGTAAGGTTTTTTTTGTACTAAGGCTGGTGCATTTTTCGAAATAACGCTGCAAGGTGCGGCTGCTAATTTTATACTTTGCCGCCATATCTTCAATGGAGTCGGCAAATGCCATGTTGCGATTACAGTGGTCAATAATTTCCGAAACAATATTCACCGGCAATATAGACCCTTCAAATTTTTTAATGATAGTATGATAGTGGCCGTTTAGCAAGTTTACTCTTTCATTAAAAGTATCGGCACTTTTAATATCATCCAATACCTGTTTGTCGAGCAAGTAACTCAAAGGAAAAATGGATTCGGTATATTCTGAAAAATTTACTTTTTTCTCAAAAACAATAGGTGAAATTTTAAACTTAATTCCAAAGAGACAATTACCTGCCTGGTGAAAACATTCAATAGCCTGATGCCTGGGTAAAAAGCCATCGGTTTTCATATCGAACTTTTTTTTACCTACTTGCATGGTAAATGCGGTGCCCAGGTTAATAAGATAAGTATAGCCAATATTTGGAAACAGCGCATCCGAAAAACCCTCTGGATGTAGTTCCCACAAATGATCAAACTTTGTTTGCCAGTAATAATCTATAAAATGTGCAACTGCTCTCGCCGGCTTGGTGCGGTAATAATTATTGTCGAAATGCTCCTTGTCTAATATTTCAACATGTTGCATGGTTACCTGTTTATGGCCTAATGATGATACTACCCCTGATGCTACTATCCAGTACACATGTATAGGGAAATACTCCAATTAAACCATCGTTTTTAAAAAAATAAGAACTATCGGGTGGAATAATTGTAGTATAAATACTGCTGTCTGCATCCATACTTAAAATACGATGTGGTTTGTTGTGAGTATTTACAAAAGTTATTGAAGCTCCACTGGCAATAGTAAGTGCGGTTGGTTGTAAAATTCCATTGGGTAAAATGGTAACATAATGTGTTGGCAAACTCCCTCCTGCCGGCGAATATGCCTCATGCTTGGTGCACGACAAAATAATTATTGAAACAATAAGGCAAGCAGCGGTTAATTTTTTCCTGTAGTTCATCCATTCAAATTAAGGGTTACAAGTTAACCAAAAACAATATTTAATCAATAATAGTTTTCACTTTTTTTCAATCCCTAAAATAAAAGCTCGGTTATAAATTTTAAAAAAATAAAGTGAAAATTTTACTTACTTAACATAGATTATTTTAAGCAAAACCACCGTATTATACTTTTGTTTGGTGAAAAGAAGAACATTTATAAATACGATAACAAAAGGAGGATTGGGTATGACATCACTTGCAGTATTTAACAGCTTTACTAATAGTTTAGAAAAAAATGGAACACTTATGCCTGTGTTATTCATAGGACATGGGTCGCCCATGAACGGCATTGAAGACAACGAGTTTAGTAACCGTTGGAAAAAAATGGCAGAAGATATTCCGGTACCAAAAGCAGTATTGGTAGTATCTGCACACTGGTTTACCAAAGGCACAAAAATTACTGCTATGGATTTTCCGCAAACCATTCACGACTTTGGCGGATTTCCTCAGGCTTTGTTTGATGTGCAATATCCTGCACCGGGTAATCCGCAAATGGCAAAAGAAACTATCCAACTTATTAAAACTACCCGGGTGGAAGCCAACCACGATTGGGGTTTGGATCATGGCGCATGGACAGTTGTGAGGCACATGTATCCACTGGCAAATATTCCGGTGCTTCAGTTAAGCATTGACTATACCAAAGACCCGCAATACCATTACAACCTTGGTAAAGAATTGTTTGAACTTAGGAAAAAGGGAGTTTTAATAATTGGCAGCGGTAATATGGTTCACAACCTGCGTATGGTTGCATGGGATAAAATGAATACCGACAACTATGGTTTCGACTGGGCTTTTCAAATGAATGACACTTTTAAAACCCTCATCAACGATGGCAATCACGAGCCCCTGATAAAGTACGAAGGTTTTGGAATTGTAGGAAAGCTGGCTATTCCTACTCCTGAACATTACCTGCCCTTGCTGTACGCTTTAAGCCTTCAAAACAAAAATGATAAAGCCAGTTTTTTTAACGATAAAGCTGTGGCGGGTTCTTTAACGATGACTTCGGTAAAAATTGGTTAAGCGATTGTACAAATAAAAAGCGTTCCTGTGGTTGGGAACGCTTCAATCATTTTTTTTCAATTACTATTTCTTACCGGTATCCGAAATTTTGGATGCATCCACCCATTTCGCAATTTCCGGACAGGTTTGATAGTCCTTATCAATCATTACATAATAGGTTTTAATTTTTTTGTAAAACCATTCTTCCAATGCATTTTCTTTTTTCTCTTCCAATGCACGGTTGGCAATTTTGCTGTAATCGTCTTTTAAATTTTCACGGTGTGGCTGCGACTGAGAAATTAAATAAACAATTCTTATTCCTTTTTTGCCACGCTCATCGGCAAACTCGGTTGGTTGAGAATACTCTCCTACTTTAAGATTTTTTATTACTGCAAGCATGGAAGGGTCAATTTGGTCCATGGTTAAAAAACCACCATTGGGGCCTTGCAATCTTCCGGCGGTGAATTTGGCTCCGGGGTCGTCGCTGTATTTGTTTACGGCTGTTCCAAAGTCTATTGTACCGGCAATTAAATTGGCTCTCACCGAATCGAGTTTTGAAAAGCCTGCCTGCATTTCGTGTGTGGTAACCTGTGGTACTTTTAAAATGTGGCGAACCACTGCATCATCTCCTGCACGGCTTACCATTTGTATGATATGGTAACCAAATTGTGTTTTAAAAGGATTGCTCACCTGGCCTTCTTTTAAAGCAAAAGCTTTGGCTATCCAGGTAGGATCCATTAAACCGGCAGTTCTGTTTACTTCGTACTGGCCGCCTACATCTTTGCTTCCGGGGTCTTCTGAATATGCTGCAGCAAGGCTTCTAAAATCTTTGCCGGCTTCTATTTGTTTTTTGTAATCTTTCAATTGCTCTATGGCATATTCTTCTGCTTCACGGGTGGCTTTGGGATAACTAATAATTTGTCCAACCTCTACTTCTGTTTCGTAAAATGGCAAGCTATCGGTTGGAATATTTTCAAAGAAGGCTTTCACTTCGTTGGGCGTAATGCGTACTTCGCCCACAATTTTATCTCTCATGGCTTGTGCCATTTTCATATCTCTTATGCCATCCCGCATATCGTCTTTAATTTGGTAAACCGATTTACCGGCAATTCTTTCCAGCTCATCTTTAGAGCCGTACTGTTGCATAAAGTAGCGTATGCGATTGTCTAACTCCGACTCTACATCTTCATCCGTTACGGGCAATGAATCTTTTTCGGCCTGTAAAACCAAAGCTTTTACGCCCAGGGCCTGTTCTAGTACCATACAGCTTCCATTTTCAGGCACTTCCATCCCCTGGCGCTGCATATCGAGCAGAGAGTTGTCAATATCTGATTTTAGAACGATTTTATTTCCAACAACTCCTACAATTTTGTCGGCCAATACAGGCTTGGGTTGGGCAAAACTTACTGCCGCAAATAAAACAGCCAGGCAGGATAGTAATAATTTATTTTTCATTTAAAGCAGTGCTTTTATTAATCTTTCAAAAATAACCCTCTATCAGGCAGACAGAGGGTTGTTGGGTTTCATTTAACAAAATATTTGATAGTTGGGTTGTTTAAGTTGATANNAAAGTACGTTTCACTTCTACTTCTTCAAATGCCTCTACTATATCGCCCACTTTTATATCGTTGTAATTTCTAATCACCAAACCACACTCCATGTTGGAAGCCACTTCTTTGGCATCGTCTCTGTAACGCTTTAAGCTGGCGAGTTCTCCTGTAAAAATTACAATACCATCTCTTACCAAACGAATGCGATTGTTGCGGGCAATTTTTCCATCTAACACAAAACAACCTGCAACGGTGGCTTTATCGAAGCGGTAAGTTTCTCTAATCTCAACATTACCCAATATTTTTTCTTCAACAGTAGGTTCCAATAAACCTTCCATTGCGCTCTTAATTTCTTCAATAGCGTTGTAAATAATAGAGTAGGTTTTAATTTCTATAGATTCGCTTTCGGCCATACGTGCAGCCTGTATAGAAGGCCTTACGTTAAACCCAATAATGATAGCATCCGATGCGTTGGCAAGGGTTACATCGCTTTCGGTGATAGCACCTACGGCTTTGTGAATTACGTTAACTACAATTTCTTCGGTACTTAGTTTTTGCAACGAGTCGCTCAATGCTTCTACCGAACCATCCACATCACCTTTAATAATTACATTCAGCTCCTTAAAGTTGCCCAATGCCAAACGGCGTCCAATTTCATCGAGTGTTATATGTTTCTTCGCTCTCATGCCCTGCTCACGCAAAATTTGTCCACGTTTATAGGCTGTTACTCTTGCATCGGCTTCGTTTTCAAAAACTTTAAAGGTTTCACCCGCTTGTGGTGCACCGTTTAAACCAAGAATTAATACCGGGGTTGAAGGTGGCGCATTATCTTCTCGTTGGTTACGTTCGTTGTACATGGCTTTTACTTTACCAAAGTATTGGCCCGATACAATCATATCGCCTTGAGACAGGGTGCCATTTTGAACTAAGATAGTGGCTACATATCCTCTACCTTTATCCAAAGAAGCTTCAATAACACTTCCACTTGCTTGCTTTTCGGGGTTTGATTTAAGTTCCAATAGATCTGCTTCGAGCAGAATTTTCTCGAGCAGTAAATCTACATTCAATCCTTTTTTTGCACTTATTTCCTGGCTTTGATATTTACCACCCCAGCTTTCCACCAGTATGTTCATTCCGGCTAATTGCTCTTTAATTTTTTCGGGATTTGCTCCGTCTTTATCAATTTTATTAATTGCAAAAATCATTGGCACTCCTGCTGCCTGTGCATGTGAAATAGCTTCCTTGGTTTGAGGCATCACGGCGTCGTCTGCTGCCACCACTATCACCGCTATATCGGTAATTTTAGCACCACGGGCACGCATAGCTGTAAAGGCCTCGTGGCCCGGTGTATCGAGGAATGTAATATTTCGTCCATCTTTAGTGGTTACTTCATAAGCTCCTATATGCTGGGTAATACCACCGGCTTCGCCGGCAATTACATTTGCATTTCTAATATAATCGAGCAAAGATGTTTTACCATGATCTACGTGGCCCATAATGGTTACAATGGGTGCCCTTGGTTTCAAATCTTCGGGATCGTCAATTTCTTCTTCTTCTTCGAGCTCTGCTGCATCATCTACTCCAATAAATTCTACTTCGTAATTAAACTCACTTGCCACCAATTCTATTACATCCGCCTCAAGTCGTTGGTTAATGGAAACCATTATACCAAGGCTCATACATTTACTGATAACATCAGCAAAACTTACATCCATCAAGCCGGCTAATTCACTTACCGAAATAAATTCTGTAACCTGTAGCTTGTTATTTTCCTGGCCATCGGCGCCGTTTTGATCGGCCATTTCTTCCCGCTTGGCTTTACGGTATTTTGCTTTCAGGCTTTTACCTCTACCGCCCGAACCGGCCAATTTTGCCTGGGTTTGTTTAAGTTTTTCCTGAATTTCTTTTTCGTCAATTACTTTATCTTCTCGTTTGGTATGTGGTTGATGTTGACCTCCCTTGTTGAAGCGATTGCCGCCACCACCACGGTTTTGGCCACCACGATTATCGGGCATGGCAGGCCTTGGTCCACGGTTTTGTCCTGCTTGACCTTGTTGACCCTGACCTGGATGGCCTCCTTCTCCTGGTTTCTTTTGAATTGGTATGCGTTTGCGCTTGTGTTTTTCGTCGTCTCTTTTTGGCCTGGTATCATTGTTAACAGGAAGTTCAATCTTACCCATTATTTTAGGACCGGTTAATTTGGCTGCCTGAATATTTTCAATTTTTGGAGGCTCGGCAGGAGCCTCAGGTTTAGGAGTTTCTACTTTAGGGGCTTCCGGAGTTTTTTTGGCTATCGGTGTATCTTCTTTCTTCTTTTTAGGAGCTTCTACTTTGGGCGTTTCCTCTTCCTTTTTCTTAGCCGATTTCTTGGGTCGGGTTGAAGAGTCAATAGCATCTAAGTCTATTTTATCTAAAACTTTTGGCCCCGAAACTTCAGGAGCAGCAATTTTTACTTTTTCTGCAGCAGCGGCGGCCTCTGCGGCGGCTTTTTCGGCTGCTGCTTTTTCTTCGGCAGCTTTAATTGCAGCTGCGGCTTCGGCTGCGGCTTTTTCTTCGGCTTCTTTTGCTGCGGCGGCTTCGGCAGCAGCTTTATCAGCCTTTGCTTTTTCTTCTTTCTTTTTAATAGAAAGGTCTTCTTCGTCTTTTTTCTTTTTTGCTTCGGCTGCTCCTTTCGGAAGGTCTATTTGCTCGGCTTTTTGCTTGGCAGCCTTATCGCTTTGAAACTCTCCCTGCAATACACGGTACATGTCTTCGGTGAGCTTGCTGGAAGGCTTTAGGTCGTCGGCACTAAAATTTTTGGACACAAGAAAGTCTATCAAGGTTTGTGAACCTATGTTAAACTCCTTGGCCGCAGCCATCAACCTTGGTGTAGTTGTTTCTGACATTCTTTGTTTTTAGGTAGTGAGCCTTGCTTTTGCAAGGTTGCTTCATATATTTATTTTAGGATAGAGCCCAATATTGCTCTGTCCTTCTTGCTTTTATTCCCGGTCAAATTCATCCTGCAATACTTTTCTCAAATCGGCTATGGTTTCTTTTTCCAGGTCGGTTCTACGTTCTAATTCTTCGGTGGTTAAGTCCAACACAGAGCGGGCAGTATCGCAACCAACTCTTTTCAATTCGTCAATAATCCATGGTTCTATTTCATCGGAGAATTCTTCCAAATCAATATCAAATTCTTCTTCACCCTCTTCGTTGTCTCTAAATACATCTATTTCGTAGCCGGTTAATTCGCAAGCCAGTTTAATGTTTACCCCACGGCGGCCAATAGCCAGCGAAACCTGGTCGGGTTTCAAATACACATTGGCATGCATTTTTTCGTTGTCTAACTCCATGCTGGTAATTTTTGCAGGCGTTAATGAACGCTGAATTAATAGTTGTGTATTTGTGGTAAAGTTGATAACATCTATGTTTTCGTTTTTCAACTCTCTAACAATACCATGAATACGACTACCCTTCATACCTACGCATGCACCTACCGGGTCAATACGGTCGTCGTAACTTTCTACTGCTACTTTTGCTCTTTCGCCTGGGTCTCTTACAATTTTCTTTACTACTATTAAGCCGTCAAAAATTTCGGGTACTTCTATCTCCAATAATTTCTCCAGGAACAATGGACTTGTTCTTGAAAGAATAATTACTGCCTGGCTGTTTTTTAATTCTACTTTTTTTACTACTGCACGAATGGTATCGCCCTTTTTGAAATAATCGGCTGGTATTTGCTCCGATTTGGGCAACAACATTTCATTGCCATCTTCATCTAAAATCAATACTTCTTTTTTCCAAACCTGGTAAATTTCTCCACTCACTATTTCACCAATACGGTCTTCGTATTTTTTGATTAGAATGTTTTTCTTTAAGTCGTTGATACGGGCAGCAAGGGTTTGCTTACCGGCCAATATTGCACGGCGTCCAAATTCTTTTTGAATATCTACCGGCTCGTACAATTCTTCGCCAACGGTATAATCCGGCTCTATTTTAATAGCGTCTTTTAGTTCTATTTCGGTAAGGGTGTTGTACAAATCGTCGTCGTCAACAATGGTACGGCGGCGGAAAATTTCCAAGTCGCCTTTTTGATCGTTTACGATTACATCAAAGTTATCGTCGCTACCATATTTTTTACGGATGAGTGTTTTAAACACATCTTCCATTACTTTCATTAGAGTTGGGCGGTCAATATTTTCCGCATCTTTAAACTCCTGGAACGAGTCAATTAAGTTAATGCTTGCCATAATATTACCGGCCTCACTTCCACCCGGGCCGGTGCCGGGATTTTTGTTTTAAAATTTAATAAGAACCTTTGTTTGTTTTATGTTTGAAAAAGGTATTGCTACCTGTTTTGTTACTGCTTTTTTGCCCTTGCCTTCTGTAATTTCAAGGCTAATACTGTCTTCGGTTACATCTAATAATTTGCCTTCCCATTTTTCATTTTCGTTGCCAACAACTTCCACCTCTCTGCCTTTGTTTTTAAGGTACTGGCGGTGTTGCTTGAGCGGCTCGCCCAAGCCCGGGCTTGAAACTTCCAGCGAAAAATCGCCATCGGGATAAATGCCCTGCTCCTCCATTTGCCTGTACAAAGCCCTATTAATTTTTATACATTTATCTATACCAAGCCCGCTATCGGCATCTAAATAAATTTTAATATTATTGGTAGGCTTCACCTTCATTTCCACCAGAAAAACATCCTCCGTCAACAGGGGCTCCAATATTTTTTGTACTTGTTCTAAAGCTGTCATGCTTTGTTGAGTTTGATAAAAAGCAGAAGGGAACAACCCTGTTCCCTTCTTTCTGTTTCTTATTTCCGGTTGCAAATATACAGTGCCTATTTTTATATTCCAAACTTTAGAATAAAGTGCAGTTAGCTTCGAGCGACGAGCCTGTTTTAACGTGTAATAAAGTAAGCGGAGTGTATTAACTATCGGTTTTTTTACATCATAGCTTTTGATTCAAAACCTTTTTTTAGTGTTTGAGTTGAAAAAGTTTAAACAAAAGCTGTTATGAATGGGCTTACCGGGTTGCCCCAAATTTGATTGTAGGTTCGGATTCTGCATTTCCAAATTGCCCAACTTTCATTTTTTTCAAATAGCCCCGTTCCTAAAATTTTAACAGGCCAATCTGCAAACCCTTAATATCTTTGCGCTATGTTTAAAACATTATTTTTAATTTTTCTTTTTTACATGTTGTATAAACTGGTGTTTGAATTTATTATACCCGTTTATAATGCCAGCAAGCGCATGAAAGACCAGGTGGGCCAAATGCAGCAAAAAATGCAGGAAGAACAGCAGAGAAGGCAGTTTGAAAGAGACGGTTACATTAAACCGGAGCAGCAAACCAAGCCATCTAACTCTAACCCTGCTGACAAGGATTATATAGAGTTTGAAGAAGTGAAATAGGGTTGCGGATTTAAAGGATTACACCCCTTACATAGATTTTTAAAATAAAATTATTGTTCAGGTAAATTGGGCTAAAGCCCACCAACATTAAGCTTTTTTTTTATTGCCCCGGCCTAAAGACCGGGGCAATGAATTTTTATAACAATCAGCTTTTACAATAAAAATACTTTGGCCGAGTTGACAACACAATATGTACTTCTATTGTACAAATGGTTTGAGCTAATTGATGATAAATGTATAGCCTAAGCTTACAGATCCTCTTGTTAAGGTATAATTATGCTTAGCATAGGTATCCGGGGCGCTTAAATAGAATTCAAAATTTGACTTCTCTTTGATTAAATTAAAACCAAGTTGAACTTTTGATTGTTTTGAAATTTGATAATATACTTCGCTATCAAGCACAAAAGCATTGTTTACCTCGAAAACGACATCTTTTATATGGTACAATAATACACCCGGGGAAAGCCGCAAACCCATCTCTCTATTTTGACTAATAGGGGTATGATAGTCAAATACAGCCTGTAGGGGCAAAGCAGCAAATGTTCTCTTGGTTGTGGTAAAATATTCTTCTTTAAAAAACAAATAGATTCCGGAAGACAAACCTGCCTTAATATTATTTGTCAACGGATAAGTTGCAATCCCTGCGAAATTAAGATATGGATTTTCAAATTTTTTCGAGGAAAAATATTGTGCAGAAAATGTGTGTTCAGTATTTATGTAAGTTTTAAGCTTATCGGGCTGAACAGAAAAATTCAGTTTCCCGGTTAGTTCAAAATGAACTTTTTTCGTTTGAGAGAATGATATTATGGAAACTAGTAAAAGAATTAAGGTGGAAATTTGTTTCATAAGCACTACTGATTTTAAAATAAAATTAGGTAGATTCTTTTTATATTAAATCATATTCCAACTCCTCAATTTTTTCTCCTGCTAAAAGCAAGTGTGTTTTGAGCCCCAGTTTTTGTGCCGTTTCTATATTGTTGTAAGAGTCGTCAATAAACAGGGTTTCGTTTGCATTTATGGATGCATCTTTCAACACAAATTCAAAAATATCGGCATTGGGTTTTCTAAGCCCTATTTCCTGGGAATAATATGCTTTGGTAAAACAATCGTCGAGTAAGGGGTGCCCTGTTTGCTCCGTAAACAATTGCATAAATGCTTTTTTATGAATGCTGTTGGTATTGCTGAGCAGGTAGAGTTGAAAATGCTGTTGCAGCCTTTCAAGATATTGTACGCTTGGCAACCTGAAATTCAGGAGCATGGCGTTCCATGCTGTTTCAATTTCTTTTGGACTAATATTAAAGCCAGATTTTTTAATGAGGTGATTATAAAAATCTTCCGGCGTAATGTTGCCGGTTTCCAAATTGCTGAAAAGCATATCGGCACTGTACTGGCTGTACATTTCATCGAAACGGGTAAAGCCCAAATTTTCAAAAGCCTTTTTGGTTTGATGGTAATCAATATCTATTAAAACCCCGCCCAGGTCGAAGATGATGTTTTTTAATGTGGCCATTTTTTAAAAAATCTATTGTACAAAAAACCGCTTCTGTATTTCCTTTAATAGTGAAAATCTTATTCGGTATTCCATTAAAAATCAAAATTCTATAAAAATTTTTACTTCATAAATTCTAAATTGAATGATATTTTACTCCCCCGTTTATAATTTCTTTTATAAACTGCCCGAACTTTCATTTTATATACCATTATTTTATCCTTTATCTCCTTGCCATCCCGCCATTTTGCAATACCTTTGCGCCTTCATTTTAGGCACCCTGCCAATTTGCTAAGCATTGAACAGTCCTTTTGCTATAGTAAAACCGGGTGCTCAACAAACTTGAAACCTTTATATGAATATTCGCAACATAGCTATTATAGCCCACGTTGACCACGGTAAAACTAC
>DEHT01000101.1 GCA_002352045.1 Chitinophagaceae bacterium UBA2793
CCCGATTCTATCAATATGCTTCGCTTGAATTGATTTTTGCCTTTGGCAAAACCAAACCGGCTGAGACTCCTCCACAGATACTGTTGTAAAATTGAGTGAGTGTGAGATTAAAACATTCTTATAGGCAAAAAATATCTCCTCTGATAATTTTGATTAAATTTGAAGTATGAAGACAATGATAGTGCAAATACCAGACAATTTAGATGAAAGGGAAGCGAAAACCATGCTTGCTGCCAAACTATACGAGAAAGGTTCGCTATCATTGGGGCAAGCTGCCGAACTTGCAGGCTATACTAAACGTACTTTTATGGAAGTTTTGGGTAGTTATGATGTATCGGTTTTTAGTTACTCTGAAACCGAATTAGAAAAAGATATACTTGATGCACAAAACTATCATCTCTGATACGAGTTGCCTAATCTTGTTAGACAAAATTGGCGAACTTGCTATCTTAAATAAATTATTCGGAACAATAATCACCACTACTGAAGTTGTTGATGAGTTTGGCCAACCTTTACCAGTTTGGATTGAATTAAGGCAACCCACTGACAAAAATTATCAATCCATCATTGAAGCATCTGTTGACAAAGGAGAAGCTAGTGCAATTGCGCTAGCTGTTGAATTGAATGATTGCTTGCTTATAATAGATGATCTGAAAGGCAGAAAACTTGCCCATCAACTTGGCTTGACAATTATAGGAACTATTGGAGTTATTGTTGATGCAAAATTAGCCGGCATAATCCCTTCTGTTAGGCCAATACTTTCCAAAATAAAAGCAACCAATTTTAGAATTACTGAGCAACTTGAACTATTAATATTAAAGCGAGCAAAAGAATAAAGCAAAGTACTCAACAAAAGTTTTTATGTAATTTGGATTGATAGTTGTAAAACGGCGGCATATCCCTACTGCTTAAATGTTCCACAAAAAAATCCACCCTACTTACCTGTTATTGTTAGCGACGGATCTAAAAAGTTCACCTGCTTCATCCTATCCTGGCTCAGGATCTGCGAACCGATGTTTTCAGTACAATAGCCCACCTCAAGTGTAATAAAAAACGGTATTATTTTTCATCAATAAAGCTTTATAGCAGTTAGCTTGTACACTATTCCACTTCCGCAGTGGAAGCGTAGCCGCTCCGTTGCTTCACCCGATTCTATCAATATGCTTCGCATGAATTTATTTTTTACCACTAACGGAAACCGATAAACGAAGTACTGCCTGCCCAAGGTTATTGGCCGGTTGAACAAGGTACTTTCGGTTGGATGGTTACTAAGCAGAATATGTAATTGTTTCGGGGTGTGCGGTTGGGTTGTATGGTTATGAAACCGGGCTATTTTCTGTGAGCGGATAATAAATTATTTTAATAATTAAAAATACAGGCTTCAATTTTACAAGCACAAAGCGTTTTATTTTTCCTCTTTAAAAAAATCAAAAAAAATTTTGCTGAAAATATTTAACTCCTATCTTTGCACTCCGCAAAACGGAAAGGGAGCTTAGCTCAGTTGGTTTAGAGCACCTGCCTTACAAGCAGGGGGTCACTGGTTCGACCCCAGTAGCTCCCACCAAACGCCTCGATATTATCGAGGCGTTTTTATTTTAGCTCAGTTGCTTTAGAGCATCCCGATTTACAATCGGGAGCGGCACTGGTTCGACACCAGTAGCTCCCACAAAACGCCTCGAATTTTTCATGGCTTTTTTTAATGCTTCTTCTCTCAACAATATTTTTTTACTTTTGCATTGCATGAATATTTCTTCTTCATATAATTCATTTACACAATCTGAAAAAGAAACAGATGTGCTTACCGAAGCATCAGAAGGTTTCAATCTTATTGTATGGAACGATGATGTAAATACCTTCGATTGGGTGATAGAAACCCTTGTAAAAATTTGCGGGCATACCGAAGAGCAGGCAGAGCAATGTAGCATACTTATACATTTTAAAGGCAAATGCGCTGTAAAAAAAGGAAGTTACGAAATGCTGAAACCTCAGTGCGACGCCATCAACGAACGACTGATTAATGCTACCATTGAAGAACTGGTTGCTTAATATTTTTCATGTATTTACTCAACGAGCAATTATATTTTCCACCCGTGGAGCAGGCAGATGAAAGCGGTTTACTCGCCATTGGCGGCGACTTAAATCCACAAAGATTATTGCTGGCCTATCGTTCCGGTATTTTTCCATGGTTTAATGAAGATGAGCCCATTTGCTGGTGGAGCCCCAACCCCAGGTTTGTTTTGTTTCCGGCAGAAATAAAAATTAGTAAAAGCATGCAGGCAGTTTGCAAAAAGAAAACTTTTGAATTTAAAATCAACCAGGCCTTTGAAAATGTNNATCGGCAATTGCGCTATGGCAATAAGAAAAGGACAACACGGCACCTGGATAACCGATGAAATGAAAGCTGCCTATATTCAATTACACCGGCTCGGATTTGCACATAGTGCCGAGGCATGGCAACATGGTAAACTTGTTGGGGGTTTATATGGAATAAGATTGGGCAATGTTTTCTTTGGCGAAAGTATGTTTAGCCATGTGAGCAATGCCAGTAAATTTGCCTTTATTCAATATGTACAACAATTGCAAAAAGAAAATGTTCAGTTGGTAGATTGCCAATTGCACACTCCACATTTAGAAAGCTTAGGTGCCTGCATGATAAGCCGCCAACATTTTATTGATTTGTTAGAAAAAAATATAGCAGGGTATTAAGCTTTAAGTTGCAAGCATCCAGCTCTAAAAAATTTATTTTCCACACTTAACGAGCCGTGGCCTGGTCTCCAACCAGCCACCAATGAAGCCTTAAAATTTGGCATTCAAAAAATATTGAACGATACTTTTATTATTGTACTAATGTTCTACAACTCCCTATTTCCCAAACTTATTCTTTAGTGCAGCCAATGCATCATGCATATTGTTGGAAGGAGCCGCTTCTTTTTTGTTTTGTTGAAAAGAATTATTGCCCCTAAAATCTTTTTTTGGTTGATGTGCAGGCGCAGGTTCTGTTTGCTTGATAGACAAAGCAATTCTTTTGCGAGCCACATCTACTTCCAGCACTTTTACTTTTACAGGCTGGTTTAGTTTTAATACTTCCGATGGGTCTTGAATATATTTATGTGCAATTTCACTTACATGCACCAGCCCATCCTGCTTTACACCAATATCCACAAAAGCACCAAAGCGGGTAAGGTTGGTAACCATTCCCGGCACTTCCATACCCACATGCACATCGTCAATGGAATAAATATTAGCGAACTCAAAAAGCTGTGCTTCGCTGCGTGGATCTAACCCGGGTTTTTTTAACTCATTTAAAATATCGTTGATGGTATGCTCTCCAAATTTTTCGCTGATGTATTTTTTTGTAGGAATACTTTTTAATAAGGTTTCATTGCCAATCATGTCATTCACTTTTACATTCAGGTCTTTGGCCATGGTTTCCACCAACTCGTATGCCTCCGGATGAACAGCGCTACTGTCGAGCACATCTGCAGCGTTTGGTATGCGCAAAAAGCCTGCACATTGTTCATAAGCTTTTCCTCCAAGCCTTGCCACTTTCAACAATTGTTTGCGACTGGTAAACTGACCTTCCTGCCTGCGATAGCTCACAATATTTTCTGCCAACGTACTTCCAATACCACTTACATAACTTAATAAATGTTTACTGGCAGTGTTTACATTTACACCTACACTGTTTACACAGCTCATAACGGTTTGGTCTAACCGCTCTTTTAACCTCGGTTGATTTACATCGTGCTGGTACTGCCCCACTCCAATACTTTTTGGATCAATTTTTACCAGTTCAGCCAGGGGATCCATCAACCTTCTTCCAATGCTTACAGCACCTCTTACCGTAATATCATAATCCGGAAACTCCTGGCGGGCAATTTCCGAAGCCGAGTAAATGCTGGCTCCATCTTCATTTACCAAAAAAACCGGCAAACCCAAATCGAGCTTTTTCACAAACTGCTCTGTTTCTCTGCCTGCTGTACCATCGCCAATGGCAAAAGCCTGTATGCCATATAGCTTCACCAACGATTTTATTTTGTGTTCAGCATCATACAATTTGTTATTGTTTTCATGTACATAAATTAAATCGTTTATCAACAACTCCCCTTTTTCATCTAAACAAACAACCTTGCATCCGGTGCGATAACCGGGGTCAATAGCCAATATTTTTTTACTACCCAATGGCGAACTCAATAATAACTGCCTTAAGTTTTCGGCAAACACATTGATGGCTTCTTCATCGGCTTCGGTTTTTAAATTGGTTCTGCATTCTGTTTCTAAGCTGGGTTGCAACAGTCTTCTATAACCGTCTTTAATGGCTTTACGCAATTGATCGCTGCAAGNNCCTTCTAAAAATCCACGCAGTACTGCCAAAGTTCTATGGCTTGGCACAGTGGCTATTTTTTCACTAAAAGCAAAATAATCTTTGTACTTAGCGGCTTCGGTTTCTTTATCGGCAATCACCGTACTTTTTAAAGTAGCTTCCTGCTCAAAAAGCCTACGCAATTTCTCCCTCACAATAGTATCCTCATTTACCGTTTCGGCAATAATATCTCTTGCACCTTGCAAAGCTGCTTCGGTAGTCAACACTTTTTCATTGATGAAAGCAGTGGCTTCCTTCTCAAGGTCAATATCATTTTGTGCCAGCAATAAATCTGCCAATGGTTGCAAACCATTTTCTCTTGCTACTACTGCCTTTGTTTTACGTTTTTGTTTGTAGGGCAAATAAATATCTTCTAACTGACTAATGGTAATGGCTGCATCAATTTTAGCCTGCAAAGCCTCCGTCATTTTACCTTGTTCGGTAATGGTTTTTTCAATAAATGTTTTGCGCTCTGCAAATTCATTCATTAATTTATTTTCATCTTGTATTTGCTGTATTTGCACTTCATCCAAAGCACCGGTAGCATCTTTGCGGTAACGGGCAATAAATGGAATGGTAGAGCCTTCGGCCAATAATTGTAAAACCGTTTCAACCTGCTGCGGTTTTAATAATAATTTTTGTGCAATTAATTGTGAAAACATAATATATTTTTTATGAGCCCGACAACAAACCATTATTCAGCTTCATTGGCGTCGCACTCTTGTACAATATTTCTTTATTCAACTTTTTTTGGGGCTGCAAAATAATGGAAAATCAATCTAAAAAAATTTGATTTTTTTTACACCGGCCTAAAGGCCGGAGCAATTCATTACTAAACTTGAACTAAAGGCCAGGGCAATTCATTGACTAGCCCCGGGCTTCAGCCTGGGGTGGCAATGGTATTTTTTTATCTGGGTTTAATTCAACAAAAGAATAAATAGAATTTCTTATAAAATCGTTATCGGCATAAGGCGACAATATTTCTTTTAAACGGACAATGCTGGTGGGTTGATGTGTAGCATCAATATAACCCATGCCCCAAAAACTTCCTCTTTCTACCAACATGCAAAGTTTTTTATTAGTCTCAACAGCATCATCTACCAATGCAAAGCTCGGCAACTGTGCTTCCAAAGCCTGCAAGGCAGCATTAACTTTTCTATTATAATGCGAAGGCGGTTCTAAAAACTCTATATCTTTTGTTGTAATTGGGCTTTTATCAATATAACATAGTTTTTTATCCAGCTCAAATTGCTCCACCATTTTTATCAACATCACCAACCCTTCGTGCAATAAATTAAAATGATAATGTGCTTTTAAATGTTTCTTCTTTTTATCAATCGCCAATCGTATATATCCTTTGCCATCTTCAAAACTATAGAGGCCAAACTTTTGAGCCGGTTGTTTTTGACTGTAATTGTATTTAGGCCAAAGTCTTTTTATTTCTGCACTTTCCAGCACAAGTGCATGCAATTCGTTGGCACAAACCTGGCAGGTAATATTGGCTACCAATCTCAAAAAATGTTGCCTTCTTTTACCATCATCGTTATGGGTAAAATGGCTGCTCACCCTTTTTCGAATATTAATGGCTTTACCCACATAAATAATTTTCCCCTTGGCATTATGAAAATAATATACACCAGGCTTGTTGGGTAAGGCCTCTATTACTTCTTTATCGAGGTAGGTAGGCAGCCATTGTTCCGAGGAAGTTTTCTTCAGCATTTTATCAATGTGCACCTGCGCACCCTCCTGCTGCAGCATTTTTGAGAACAAGGTAGCAGTAGCATCTGCATCGCCCTGGGCTCTATGACGATTTTCAATTTCAATACCCATGCTTCTGCAAAAATTACCCAGGCTATAAGATGGAAGCCCCGGAAAAATTTTTCGACCCAACCTTACCGTACACAACTTTTTTACATTGAGTTCATAACCCGAATTTTTAAGTTGGTGTTTTAAAAATGAATAATCAAAATTTACATTGTGGGCTACAAAAACGGCATCGTTGAGGTATGCAAAAATTTCATCGGCCACTTCTTCAAAACCGGGTGCAGTGGAAACCATTTGATTGCTAATTCCTGTAAGCGCCGTAATGTAAACCGGAATATTTTGATGAGGATTGATTAGGGTATGATACCTGTCAACCACTTTTTTTCCATTGTGTATGCAAATGGCAATTTCGGTAATACCATTACCCGAAGCATGGCCACCCGTGGTTTCAATATCTACAATTGCATACATACGATGCTACATTTTTTAGCAAACTTACGGTATTGTGAGTTTAAAAACCCATACATGGTTTAAATTTTCTGCGGCACCGGCTGATAAATTGAGTGCAATACCCTGGGGCATTTTTGTGATGTTTACCTTGCTATTGCTTCCCAATAATTTCGCCTTCATCATGGGCTTTGCCGGTACTTTGGTTAACAACAGTTGCTTACCGGGTTTTTGAAAAACAAATGCATAAATATTTTTTCCATCTTTCGATTGGGTGTATCTAATATTTTCGCCCTCTGCAAAATGCGTATATCTTCTACTGTTATAAATTGCTTCACTATTTATTTTCATCCAATCTCCTATTTGCTGCAAGCGGTTGTAGGCAGCCGAATCAAATTCACCCATCGGCGAAGGGCCAATATTGAGCAGCAGGTTTCCTCCCTTGCTTACAATATCAACCAATTTTTCTATGAGTTCGTTGGCGGGTTTGTAAAAATCGTTGGGTACGTAACTCCAACTATTGGCCATGGTCATGCAGGTTTCCCATGGGTAGGGCAAACCGTTTTCAGGAATATGTTGCTCGGGTGTTAAGTAGTTTTGATTTACGCCGGGTACTGCCCTGTCAACCACAATTAAACCGGGTTGTTTCTTGCGGGAGTTGAGCACAATTTTATCCATATCAATATCCTGGTTCTGTGGATTGCGTGCCCAACGGCTGCCTTCGGAAACATCGGCAAGATAATTTTTCACTTCTTCGTTACTTGTTTTTCTCACCCACCCGCCATCGAGCCACAAAATATCCAACTTTCCATAATTGCTTACCAACTCATCAATTTGTGCATGGGTAAATTCTGTAAACTTTTTCCATTGCTCCGGATATTTATTAATGCTATAATTGGCATTACGGTCGGCGGGAGGAAATTTTTTCCACCAATAATAATCACTGTGCCAGTCGGGTTTTGAAAAGTATGCACCAATCCAAAAATTGCTTTTTCTAAACGCATCAAAAATTGCTTTGGTTATATTGGCCTGTGAGTTGGTAGAAAATGGCGTGGCAGCATTGGTAACTGTATAATCGGTTTGCTTACTATCGAACATACAAAATCCATCATGGTGTTTGCTGGTAAACACCATGTATTTCATACCGGCATGTTTGGCTGCCGCTGCCCATTTTTGAGGATTGAAATTTACAGGGTTAAAAGTTTTTTGCAACGCCTCATATTTTTGTAAATAACCAAAATAATTATCAGCCACTCCGGGTTTGCGCCCACCGGTAGCCCAACTCAAATCTTCGGGGCAAATGCTCCAGCTTTCTACAATACCCCATTGGCTGTATGGCCCCCAGTGCATCAGCAGGCCAAACTTTAGATCTTGCCAATCATCTAAACGCTCTTTTATTCCGGGAGTTGTATCCGGAAAATAATCCTGATGTTGAGCACTGGCCAAATGGCTTAGCAATAGTAGTATGTAAAAAATCTTTTTCATGCCTGTAAATTTAAATGAAAGGCGCATTGTTTTTTGCGCTATTTTGGTTTTAAAATTCACCCATAAATATTTGGAATGTTCTTTATACTTTCAAAAGTACTTGGCTTCTTAATACCTCCGTTCAATTGGTTAATACTTTGGATTTTTTTGGCATTGGTACTTAAATCGGAAAAATGGAAAAAGCGATTTAAATGGGTTGCTGTTTGTTGGTTCCTATTTTTTTCGAACCCTTATATCATTCATCAACTCAACCTGCAATGGCAGGTAAAGCCAAGAGAAATGGAGGCAGGAGAAACCTATAGTGCCGGCATAGTATTGGGCGGTTTTGTTCAGCACGATGCTAAAAACAATAAAGCCTACTTTAGTGATGCATCGGATAGGTTTTTACAGGCTGTTCGACTATACAAAAAAGGTCATATTCAAAAAATACTGGTAAGCGGTGGCAGTGGAAAAATATTTTACCAGCAATATAAAGATGCCGATTTTGCCAAAGAACAACTGCTTGAATTTGGGGTGGATAGTGCCGATATTTTGATTGAAAATCAAAGTCGCAATACTTTTGAAAATGCCGATTTCAGTAAAAGAGTTTTAGATAGTGCAGGTATTAAAGGGCCTTATCTTTTAATAACTTCGGCCATGCATATACGAAGAGCAGAAAAAGTATTTGTAAAGAAAGGAGTGCCGGTGCAGGCATATCCTGCTCATATTAGTGCATTGGATTTTCCCATTGGTTTTCCGGCTGCCATTATACCTTCCATCAATTCGCTCAACAGTTGGGAAAACTTGTTAAAAGAGTTTATAGGCTTACAGGTTTATAAATTAACAGGTAAAGCATAATGCAATTTTTAAAATTCTGCATCTTAGCAATATGATAAAAAGGCTCACTATTGTAATAGTTTTTTCTTTGGTAAATACTTTATTAGTTGCCCAGAAAAAAGATTGGAAAACCATTGAACTGGCCGAAGGATTGGCCTCCATTGAACTTCCCCTTACGTTCAATTTACCAATGGAATTACCTGTGATAATAAAAGACAGTACCCCGGTTTCAAAGCATTGGATTATTATCAATAAAAAAAATGCATTGGTACGGTTAGCATTTGAATACCCTACAGATGCTGGATACATTAAAATAACCGACAACGATATTCCCGAATGGGCAGACAAACAATTAACAGCCCTGAAAAAAAGCACAGCCTTCTCTTATATTGACGATGGAATATATCTTCAAAACTGGAAAAATATAAGCTACATTAAATACTACATAAATCAGGATGATGGCAGCAATACTTTCAACATGCTTTTTTTTACCAATATTGGCGATAGACTTATACAGTTTACCTTTAGTTGCCCGGCAAAACTTAGAAAAAAATGGGAAGCGGTTGCAGACAGTATTGCCAATTCTTTGAGAGTTAAAGACTAGGATCGGCACCGAAGGTCAGACCCTGATAGTTTTATTACAGCATTTTTTGAAAGTTCTTTTCTAAGGTCGACCACCTTTTGAAGCTGGTCGACCTTTTATTAATTTTTTACCAATATTGGCAATAGGCTCATACAGTTTAATTTTAGTTGCCCGGCAATGCATGGAAAAAAATGGGAACCTAGTACGGATGCTATTGCGAATTCGCTGAGAGTAATTTTGTCAACTTCCATGAATAATGATTAAATTTGGTTAAACAGATTTGAAATGACTGAAATTGTAATTGATAAAAAAAAATATGTTTTAATTCCCGAAAAGGAATATAAAGCACTACAAAAATCTGCGGCACTTAAAACTAAAACTGACAAAACATTTACTTTAGAAGAAGCCCGTAATTACAGTAAAAAACTAATCAGAAAATGGGCATCAGAAAAATAACAGTACGATTAAGTGCTGCTGAGCGTATTTCCTCCGTTGCCTGGTTTATTGAATCGAAAGGAATGGTAAAAACAGCAGAAAAATTTGTTGATGCTGTTTATGATTTCTTTGAAAAATTAGCGGACCCCCGAAAGTCTTATGCCGAGTGTCGCAATCCTGAAAAAAAAATGTTTGGCTATAAATGTATTTCGTATAAAAAGAAATACACAATAGTGTTCCTGGAAACAGTTTCTGAAATTATAATTTGTGAATTTTTACCAACTAAAATGCTTCAATAACAGTCTCGCATTAACCTATTTTCCTTTGTGCCTTTGCGTCTTTGTGGTTACAGCAAAAAATCCCCTTATTTCAGTACCTTCGCCCTCCGAAAAAGACAGCACAGCATGGAACTTTCTAAAAATTTTGAACCACAGGCATTAGAGCAAAAATGGTACAGCCATTGGTTAGATAAAAAATATTTTCACAGCACACCAGACAACAGGGAGCCTTATACCATTGTAATACCACCACCCAATGTTACCGGAGTGCTACACATGGGCCATTGCTTGAATAATACCATCCAGGATATATTAATTCGTACCGCACGCATGCAAGGCAAAAATGCCTGTTGGGTGCCCGGCACCGACCATGC
>DEHT01000043.1:0-29156 GCA_002352045.1 Chitinophagaceae bacterium UBA2793
ACCACTGCAAAAAATTCTGCTTTGTTTGTGTAAGAGTACTCATTAATATCCGATTTACCTTTTGCAATCTGCAGCATATTTTCATGAATCAAATTCATCCAGGGCAGCACATATTTTTTATCCAACAACAATTCAGGAATACCATCGGTATCACCGTCGGCTTTATCAATCAGGTGAACAAACTCATGAATAGCGGTATTGTGTTTATCCGATTGGTTTCTGAATCCTTGCCGCAAAGAGGCCTTTGATAAAAACATGGTATTATTATATACACCCTCACCTACCATTCCCAAAATATTTCTATTGGTACTGCCCCTGCTTTCAAAACGGTGGTTAATAGCATCCGAATAAAGCAATACTTCTTTTAAGTTATAGTATCGCCATTTTTTAAAATGAAAAATGGGTATGCAAGCTGCCGATGCTATCAACAACCTGTCGAGTTCTTCCACTTTAGTATCTACACCCGTAATGCGGGTATGGCTTAAAAAGAAATGAACATCGTCTTCAAAAGCTGCCTTTCCATCTGCATCTAATAATTGATAAAACAAAACATGCTCCTCCAATAATTTAGTATCCACAGGTTCCAATGCATTGCCCTTAGTGGATTTACTTTGTTTTGCGAAAAAATAAAAAGCATACAATGCTATTGCAATAAAAATTAAAAAAGCTATTAGCTGCATGGGAATAAAATTTTTTACTACTGTAAAATGAGCTATGCGCTCATAGCACATTTAGCTTGCTTCAAAATAAAGTCAACTACTTTTCAAACCAAACCTTTCTTTCATCGTTCCAGTCGCCATTATAATTGATGGTTAATTCTTCATCAGGGTCTATATCTCTCACCGATTTAATCATTATCATATTCTCCTCAAAATCCATATAGTACTCGCAATTACTTGCATAACTGTGATTATATATTGGAATTAATCCCAAAGCCATACAGCATTCAGTTTTTTGTGGCCCCCATTCAAAAATATAATCGTGCAACAAAGTTTTATCTAAGTGCACACGGTCTTTAGCTTCCATTACAACTACCGGCGAAATTTCAATAATGGTTTCGGCCTCTATGGCTTCGGTTGTAAAAACACCCCTTCCTTTTTCGGCTGTTTCCTTTATCAATAAAAAAGGGAGCTGCATTATCATGTGTAAATATTATGAGTTAAATTGCGCATCGCTAAATTAATGTATTCGTTGGATGCTTTCAGAATTTGAAGAAATATCGTTGCAACAGCAGTTCGAAGAAATAATTGCTTCGGAAGACAAGTTGGTTATCCAGGATTTTCTGAACAACCAAAACATCAGCGATGTAGCCGAACTCATTTACGAAAATGAAGAATTTGAATCGCAGATAATTTCGCATCTTTCCATTCACCGTGCAGCCAGTGTTTTTAAAATATTAGACCCTGCAGAGCAAAAAAGAATCATTAAAGATTTGCCGCCATTTAAATCGGCGGAATTACTCAACGAACTGCCTGCAGATGATAGAGTGTCTTTTTTAGAAGAACTGCCAACGGGCACCGTAAGAGAGTTGATAAAAACCCTTGACCCCGAGGAAAGAAAAATTACCCTGGAAATGATGGGCTACCCCGAAAACAGTGTGGGCAGGCTGATGACACCCGAATATGTGTATGTGTACGAATACAATTCGGTGAGAGAAGTGATTGAAACCATTAGAAGGTTTGGAGTAAATTCCGAAACGGTAGATGTAATTTATGTAATTAATTACAAAGGCGAACTACTCGATGACCTTAGAATTAGAGACATTATTTTGGCATCACCCGATGCTAAGGTGAGCGAATTGATGGATGGCCGCTTTATTGCATTGAATGCAAACGACGACCAGGAAAAAGCCAACGAAGTTTTTAAAATGAACAACCGTGTGGCCTTGGCTGTAACCGATGACAACAACATTCTGTTGGGAATAGTAACCATTGATGACGTACTGTGGATTGCCAGCGAAGAATTTACCGAAGACATTCAAAAAATTGGTGGTACCGAAGCATTGGAAGAACCATACTTAGATGTAAGCATTCCTAAGCTGGTAAAAAAGCGTGTAGGCTGGTTAGTTATATTATTACTGGGCGAAATGCTAACGGCAACTGCCATGCAATATTTTGAAGCAGAAATAGAATCGGCTACTGTACTGGCATTATTTATTCCTTTAATAATGAGCAGTGGTGGCAATAGCGGCTCACAAGCTTCTACCTTAATTATTCAGGCAATGGCATTGGGCGAACTCACTATTAAAGATTGGTGGACCGTAATGCGTAGAGAGATTATAGCGGGTTTAATGCTTGGCATTGTATTAGGTGCTATTGGTTTTTTAAGAATATTTTTGTGGCAGCAATTGCATATTTACGATTACGGCAGTTATTGGCAATTAGTGGGCTATACCGTTGCCATTTCATTAATGGGTATTGTATTGTGGGGAAGCTTAATGGGGTCCATGCTACCCATTCTTTTAAAACGATTAAAACTCGACCCCGCAGCATCTTCTGCCCCTTTTGTAGCAACCCTGGTGGATGTAACAGGAATTGTAATTTATTTTTCAGTGGCTTATTTTTTCTTAAAAGGAATCTTGTTGTAATTATAACGGGTATAAGGTGGTCGACCTTTTGCAAAGGGCTCCACTACTTACATAAACTAACAAGGTCGACCACCTTACAAATTAAAAGCAGTCTTGTTTTAATTAGTGTAGTAATGTTTCAGTTGTTTTAAACAATCAGGATGGCTTACCATATTTTTTTTGTTTCAATTTAGCCTTCCCTTTTTTCTGAATCACCATAAACAAATTATCAAATTCGGTTTCGGGCAATTCTTTTATGCTGAATGTGGTTACACCTGCCTTTCTTATAATGGCCGGCAAAGTATTGCTATGCCCTACTACTAAAATATTTTTTGCTTTACCGGCTCTTTGTAAAAGTGTTTTCAAAAAATCATCGCCTGATTCATCCGCTTTATACTGAATAGAATCAATGCCCTGGTACAGGCGAATGGAATCGGCCGTCATTCCGGTTCGCCTGTATTGCGAAGCCATAATTAAATCAATTTTTTTATTTTTTAAGCTCCTGTATAAATCGCCGGCTCTTTGTTTGCCTGCGGTAGAGATAGCAGGATTGGTTCCGGTATCTTTTTCAGCATGTCTTACTATATATAATGTTCTTTTTCCGGTATAAACTTGTTGGGCATAAATTGTTTCTACTGTAAACGATAATGCAGCGATTAAAAAAAAAGAAAAGTAATATTTATTCATAAAAAAACAGTTTGATTTAAGTCTATCTATTGCACCCGCAAAAAAACGCATTTCAGTTTATTTTCAATAATATTGCAAATTAAATTTAATAAGAAAAAAGCTTCTATATGTGTGGAATTGTAGGATATACCGGGCCAAAACAAGCTTACCCCATTGTATTAAAAGGATTACAAAGATTAGAATACAGAGGCTACGATAGCAGCGGTGTGGCTTTATTGAAAGATGGAAAATTATCCGTTTATAAAAAGAAAGGAAAGGTAGCCGAACTGGAACAGGAAATGCTGCAAAAAGACAGCAGTGCCCATATTGGCATTGGCCATACCCGATGGGCAACGCATGGTGAACCCAGTGACCGAAATGCGCATCCGCACCGAAGTGCCAATGGCAGGTTTGCCATGATTCACAATGGCATTATTGAAAACTATGCTCAACTTAAAAACGAGCTTGTAAGCAAAGGATATAGTTTTTCAAGTGACACCGATACCGAAGTGTTGCTCAATTTTATTGAGCACATTCAAACCAATAACAATTGCGATGTGGAAGAAGCACTTCGCATTGCATTGAAAAGAGTAACGGGCGCTTATTGTATTTTATTGATTGATGAACAAGACCCCGACACCATTATTGCTGCACGCAAAGGAAGCCCCCTAGTTATTGGTGTAGGCAAGGGCGAACATTTTTTAGCCAGCGATGCTTCGCCTATCATTGAATATACAAAGGAAGTAGTGTATGTAAACGATTATGAGTTGGCCATTGTAAAACCCGACCAACTGATTCTTAAAAACCTGGGCAACGAAAAAATTACGCCTTACATTACTACCCTCGATATGGAACTGGCAGCCATTGAAAAAGGCGGCTACGACCATTTTATGCTCAAAGAAATATTTGAACAACCCAGCACCATTTATGATTGCTTACGGGGCAGGTTAGACGCTAATGCCGGAACCATTACCATGGGCGGTATCGAAAAAAACTTTGAGCAGTTAATAAATGCCAACCGAATAATGATTGTGGCCTGCGGCACAAGCTGGCATGCAGGCTTAGTAGCCGAATACATTATTGAAGAAATTTGCCGCATCCCGGTGGAAGTGGAATATGCTTCGGAGTTTAGATATAGAAATCCCATTGTTAACAAAGGCGATGTAATTATTGCCATTTCACAAAGCGGAGAAACAGCAGATACTTTAGTGGCTTTGGAAAAAGCCAAAGAAAATGGTGCATTTATTTTTGGTGTGGTAAATGTAGTTGGCTCATCCATTGCCCGCATTTCTCATGCCGGCGCTTACACACATGCAGGCCACGAAATTGGTGTAGCATCTACCAAAGCATTTACCGGGCAATTGGCTGTACTTATGATGATGGCTTTAAAAATGGCCATCAAAAAAGGAACCATTACACAAGAGCGTTATCAGCAATTGTTAAACGAACTGCAGGATGTACCCGAAAAAGTAAACGCCATTTTAAAAAATGCTGAAGAGCTAAAAACCATTGCACATAAATATAAAGATGCCGGCGACTTTTTATTTTTAGGCAGAGGATACAACTTCCCCATTGCATTGGAAGGGGCTTTAAAACTCAAAGAAATTTCTTACATACATGCAGAAGGGTACCCGGCTGCAGAAATGAAACATGGCCCCATTGCCCTGGTTGATGAAAAACTTCCGGTGGTTTTTATTGCTACCAAAGATTCGTACCACGAAAAAATTGTGAGCAATATGCAGGAAATTAAAGCAAGAAAAGGAAAAATAATTTCCATTATTACCCAAGGCGATCACATTAGCCCTACGCTTAGTGATGATGTATTTAGCATTCCGCCGGCCGATGAATTAATAGCACCTATCATAAGCGTAATTCCTTTGCAATTGCTTTCTTACTATACTGGTATTGCAAAAGGTATTGATGTAGATAAACCCCGAAACCTTGCAAAAAGTGTAACGGTAGAATAGTTCAATTGCCCGGTTGGCATCAGCTACAAAATACTTTGATATGTATTTTACTTTAACTTTTGGATAGCTATATGAATATTATTAACACAAAAACAATTGCTTCGCTGGGATACCATTTTATTCCTGCTGAAAATCTTCCAAAAGGAAAAAACGAATACTATCTTAGAGAACAACAGCAACCATCGGGCAATCGTTATCATCCGCTCAGTACGGCGCAAATAGATACCTTGGTTCACAACCGAAATACTTCCGACAATTGGAACAATATATTAGTAGCCGAAAACTTTAATGCCAATTTAGTACGCAACTGTAAATTTTATGGCTTGATACGCATTGGCCAATTAGATGAAGTGTATAAAGAATTTCATGATTTTAAAATGCCGGTTGGCTTGTACAACAGCACCATCATTAGTTGCGATTTTGGCAACAATGTTTGTATTGACAATGTGAATTATTTAAGTCATTACATAATTTCCGATGAAGTAATGATTGCCAATGTAGGCGAACTCGACACTACCAATCATTCAAAATTTGGGAATGGCATTGTAAAAGACGGCGAGCCCGAAAGCGTAAGAACCTGGGTGGAGGTTTGTAATGAAAATGGAGGCAGAAGTATTTTACCTTTTGAAGATATGTTGCCCGGCGATGCATTTCTGTGGAGCCAAAACAGAGATGATGAAGCTTTGATGAAACAATTTATCGCTTTCACCCAAAAAACTTTAGACAGCAGGCGTGGTTATTATGGAACCATTGGCAAACGTACCGTTATTAAAAATTGCAGCATTATTAAAGATACCCAAATAGGTGAAGATGCTTATATAAAAGGAGCCAATAAAATAAAAAATGTAACCATTAAAAGCGATGCCAAAAGAACTTCGCAAATTGGTGAAGGCTGCGAATTGGTGAACGGCATTGTAGGCTTTGGTTGTAGAATTTTTTACGGTGTAAAAGCGGTTCGCTTTGTAATGGCTTCGCATTCGCAATTAAAATATGGAGCCCGGCTTATCAATTCTTACCTAGGCAACAATGCCACTATTTCCTGCTGCGAAGTTTTGAACAGCTTAATATTTCCTTCGCATGAGCAGCACCACAACAATTCTTTTTTATGCGCCTCTCTTATTTTAGGCCAAAGCAATATTGCAGCGGGCGCCACCATTGGCAGCAATCACAATAGCCGAAGCCCCGATGGCGAAATTATTGCCGGACGTGGATTTTGGCCGGGCCTATGTGTAAGCCTTAAACACAATTCTATTTTTCCTTCTTTCAGCATTATTGCTAAAGGCGATTATCATTTTGAACTAAATATTCCCATCCCATTTAGTTTAATTAGCAACGATATAACGAACGACCATTTAGTGATAATGCCCGGCTATTGGTTTTTGCACAATATGTATGCCTTGGAACGCAATAGTTGGAAATACAAAGACCGGGACAAACGAACCGAAAAAATTCAAACCATTGAATACGATTATTTAGCTCCCGATACCATCAACGAAATTTTTTCGGCACTATCCATCCTCGAAAAATTAAAAACCGATGAAGATGATAATGCTTTTACAACAGGTTGGGAAAACAGTAAAAGACAAATTAAAGTAGTTAAAGTAAAAAAATCTATCGCACTGTTTAAAGAGTTGATTGGCTATTATGGAATTTGTGAGATAATGCAGCACTATCAACAAAATAAATTTACCAACTTCGATTCTTTTAAAAAATCGTTGCAAACAAAAATAAGCCGCAGCCAATGGATAAATGTTGGAAGCCAGTTGATAAAAAAATCATCGGTCCAAAAATTAAAAGACCAAATAAAAACCGGTAAAATAAATAGTTGGAACCAGGTGCATCAATTTTATAAAGAGCAGGGCAAATTATACGAAGCAGATAAATTGCAACATGCATACACTTCGCTTTTAGAAATAAATAATATTACGGCTAAACAATTTACGGCCGAATCTTTCAAAGTATTTTTAAAACAGGCATTACAAACCCGTGAGTGGATGTGTAAAGGCATTTATGATTCCAGGGCTAAAGACTACAGCAATCCATTTAGGCAAATGGTTTACCAAAGCAATGAAGAAATGAACAAAGTTTTGGGTAAGCTGGAAGATAATTCCTTTATTCAAACTCAACTGGCTGCTTTGGATAAAATGAAAAAAGAAGTAAAATCAATGATAAAGAAATTATAAAATCTGTTTCTACACACTTTATTTTCGCTATTTGAGTTGAGATAAAAATATATTTGTACCCCAATAATAAAACATGGCATTAGCATTTTACGAACAGCGTCTTGAGGAACTAAAACTAGAAGAAAAGCAATTGATTAATAAAAGACGAATGTTTGGTTGGCTTCGTTTTGGCTGTGTAGCGTGTGCTGCTTTTATTTTTTATTTTTTTTATCCCAATTGGCAGCCAATCCTTATCTCATGCTTTGCGCTTCTAATTCTTTTTCGTTTTCTGTTGTTGAAAGATATTGCCAATAAAGAAGCCATCACTCACAATCAACAATTGCAAAATATTAATGTAGCAGAACAAAATGCAATTTTGCATCACGATTACAGTGCTTTCCCCGGTGGCAGCCAGCACATGCCAAACGACCATTACTATGCCAACGATTTAGACATTTTCGGCAATGCTTCTTTGTTCCGGTTTTTAAACAGAACGGTTTCGGAAGTAGGTTCTTTGCAATTGGCCAACTGGTTATTGGCGCCTGCAAACGAAAAAGAAATTTTACAAAGACAGGAAGCCGTAAAGGAGCTAAGCAAAAAAAATATATGGCTTCAGCATTTGCAGGCTTACGGTAAAGAACACCCTGTTACACATTTAACGTTCGATACGCTTTTAAGTTGGATTCAGCAACCTGCAGTTTTTACTGCACCCTATTTTAAAATTATTCGCTGGCTATTGCCTTTAGTGAGTGTGAGTATTAGCATTGCTACCATTTTCGGCTTTGTATCCATGAATGTGTTTTACCTAACCCTGTTCTGCATGTTTATAGTGGTATCGCTTTTTGAAAAAAAGATTAGCCTTATACATTTAAAGTTGAGCAAAGTAATCAACCAGTTAGAAACCCTGCACAATAGTATTGCCCATATTGAAAAAGAAAATTTCAATTCGCCCTTATTAGTTCAATTGCAATCGGGGTATAAGCAACAGCATCAAAATGCCTCTGCTTCCATTGCGCAACTAAAAAAAATATTAGATGCACTCGATTTGCGCCACAATATTGTAATGGCTGTACCCATCAACCTTTTATTTCTTTGGAATTTACAGCAATGCCTCCGCCTCGAAAAATGGAAAACCGGCAACAACAATAATATTTTCAACTGGTTCAATAACCTGGGCATTTTTGAAGCATTAGGAAGTTTTGCCGTAACCACTTTCAATAAACCACACTGGGCTTTTGCTACCATTTCCCATCAACCTTTTTTGATGGAAGCTACCGATATTGGCCATCCATTAATAGCCAAAGAAAAAAGGGTGAACAATTTTATACACCTGCACCAACAGCCAAAAATAATGTTGGTTACCGGAAGCAATATGGCCGGCAAAAGCACTTACCTGCGTAGCATTGGTGTAAATATAGTATTAGCTATGGCCGGTGCTCCTGTGTGTGCATCCTCTTTTAAACTGCCCGTGTTGCAACTGCTCAGCAGTATGCGTATTGCCGATAATTTAGAAGAAAGCACCAGCACTTTTTATGCAGAACTTAAAAAACTAAAAACCGTTATTGATAAAGTAAACATGCACGAAAATGTTTTTATTCTGTTGGATGAAATTTTAAGAGGCACCAACTCTTTAGACCGAAGTGCAGGCTCCGAAGCTTTGATAAAACAACTCATACGAAAAAATGCCGTTGCCATTATTGCCACACACGATTTAGCATTGGGCAACCTTGCAAACAGCTACACTGGTAGTTTAGAGAATTATCATTTTGATGTACAGGTAAACAAGGAAGAATTGTATTTTGATTACAAATTAAAACCCGGTATTTGCAGCAGCATGAATGCTTCTATTCTTATGAAAAAAATTGGTATAGAGTTAAACTAATCCCTAAGCATTTTTTCCCGTAAGCATGGGTACAAAACTAAAATTTTGGAAAGCTTCTTCCATGTAAGTTCCGTCATTGTTTTTTGTAATGCGCAACATTCGTTGATGCGCTCCTTCGTCAACCGGTATCACCATTAGCGCACCCGGCTTCATTTGCTCAATCAATTTTGGAGGTACAAAAGGAGCCCCTGCTGTAATTATCACTTTATCAAATGGGGCAAAAGTTGGCAGGCCTTCAAAGCCATCACCATAAAAGAATTTAAGAAAGGGATATTTTGCTTTAAAAATAAAATTCTTTGTTTTTTCAAACAGGCCTTTTTGCCTTTCAATGGTAAAAACCCTGGCGCCCATTTCGGCCAATACGGTTGCCTGAAACATACTGCCTGTACCTATTTCTAAAATTTTTTCTCCGGTTTTTACTTGCAGCAATTGAGTTTGAAACGCCACCGTGTAGGGCTGCGAAATAGTTTGCCCATCGCTTATGGGAAAAGCCCGGTCTTCGTAAGCAATATTATCCAGGGCCGAATCCATAAAAAAATGGCGGGGAATATTATTCATAGCACACAGCACATTTTCATCTGTAATTCCATTGCTGCGCAACTGATCTACCAATTGTTTGCGTAAACCTTTATGGCGGTAAGTATCTTCGTATTTTCTCATAAAAAAGCGGCTGCAAAAAATTTGCAACCGCAATGTACATTAAAATTTTTGTGCGTTTTATTTCAAACCCATTTCTGCTACAATTCTCTCAATGCTATCGTCCAATATTTTTTCGGTAGCATCAAATTCGGCAGCACTGTTCAATTTTGTATTCACGCTAAAGTAAAATTTAATTTTTGGTTCGGTGCCGCTTGGCCTTGCGCTAATACTGGTGCCATCTTCCAAAATAAATTGCAGCACATTGCTTTTGGGTAAATTAATTTTCCAACTTTCGCCGGTAAGTAAATTTTTGCCCACTTGCAATTCATAATCCAGCAATTGTGCTACCGGCTTGCCATCTAACTGTTGTGGAGGATTGCTTCGGTAGCCTTCCATCATGGCAGCAATTTCTTTGGCGCCATTCATTCCTTTTTTGGTAATGTTTACCAGGCTTTCTTTATAAAAACCATATTGCAAATACAGGTCAATCAATTTATCAAATAAACTGCGGCCTTTGTTTTTTTCATAAGCGGCCATTTCGCAACAAAGCGCCACCGCACTAATGGCATCTTTATCTCTTACTTTATCGCCAATCATCAAACCAAAACTTTCTTCACCGCCAATAATGTAATTTTCTTTGCCTTCTTTTTCTCTTATTAATTCGGCAATCCATTTAAAACCGGTGAGTACACTGTAACAATTTACATTGTTGGCAGCAGCAATTTTATCAATCATGTTGGTGGTAACAATGGTTTTTACCACCATATCGTTGGGTTGTGCAATGCCTTTGGCCTTGCGGGCTTCCATCATATAGTTAAATGCAATCATGGCGGTTTGGTTGCCATTCAGCAATACCCATTGGCCTTTATGATTTTTAACGCCAATGGCTACCCTATCGGCATCGGGATCGGTGCCCAACAAAATATCGGCATCCAAGGCTTTGGCTTTTGCAAGCCCAATGCTCATTGCTTCTGTTTCTTCGGGGTTGGGATAAACCACCGTTGGAAAATTTCCATCAGGCGTTGCTTGCTCTTCTACAATATTAATGTTGGTAAACCCAAAACGCTTCAGAGCATCGGGCACCAAAATAATTCCCGTACCATGGATTGATGTGTAAACAATTTTAAGATTATTTTGCGCAGCACACACATCCGGATAAATGCTCAACCCCTTTACCATTTCTAAATATTTTTCATCCATGGCCTTGCCCAGCATTTCAATATTTTCTTCGCCGCCGGTCCATTTCACATCATCTACACTGGCAATTTTTTCCACTTCAATAATTACATTTTTATCGTGTGGTGGTACCAGTTGGCTACCATCGTTCCAGTAAGCTTTATAGCCATTGTACTCTTTTGGGTTGTGGCTTGCCGTTAGTACCACGCCGCCCTGACAACCCAATGTACGAATGGTATAACTCAATTCCGGTGTAGGCCTTAGTGCTTCAAACAAATACACTTTAATGCCGTTTGCAGCAAATACACCGGCAGCAATTTCTGCAAAGTTTCGGCTATTGTTGCGGCAGTCGTGTGCAATGGCCACACTTACTTTATCAAAACATTTTTTAAGATAGTTGGCATAGCCCTGCGTAGCCATTCCCACTGTATATTTATTCATACGGTTGGTGCCAATACCCATAATGCCACGCAGGCCACCGGTACCAAATTCCAAATTTTTGTAAAACGCATCGGCCAATTCATCGGCATTTTCTACCGCCAATTTTTGAATACCCGCTTTGGTTTCGGCATCATAGTTTCCATTGAGCCATTGATCTACTTTTTGCTGAATTGCTGCATCCATACTTTTAGTTTTTACAATTGTTGTTTATAAGGAATCGCTTTTAAATAAATATTCGTAATTGAATAGCCAAGTTAGGGTATTTTTGTTTTTTATGAAACGAGCATTGGTACTTATTTCAACTTCATGGGCGTCGCACTCTTGTACGGCTGTATTGCTATTGAGCCTTTTTAGCAATTTTTTATTTTCAAAATCTACTTTTGCAAAAAATAATTTCGTTTCTAACCCTTATTTAGAAAAAAGTAAAATAGACACTACTCCAAAAACTACTGCTACACCTGTTTCATTAACCAAAAAAGAAATCAATAAGCGTGTAAAAATTGTAGCCGCTGCCAATATTATTGGGTATGGCGGTGGTATGATTGCTTTAAACCAGGCCTGGTATAAAGATTATCCAAAAAGCAGTTTTCACACATTCAACGATATTGGCGAATGGCAGCAAATGGATAAAATAGGCCATGTATTTAGTGCTTATGCTTTAAGCAAGGCCAGCTTGGAGCTTTGGCGCTGGACGGGCATCAATAGAAAAAAGCGTATATGGATTGGCGGTATGAGCGGCGCCATTTACCAAACAACCATTGAAGTATTGGATGGCTTTAGCGAAGAATGGGGCTGGAGCTGGGGCGATTTTGCCGCTAATATTACCGGCAGTGGACTGTTGGTAGCACAGGAACTTGCCTGGGACCGGCAACGCATTCAAATGAAATGGAGTTTTCACCGCAAACGTTACCACCAACCTACACTCAATCAAAGAAGCAATGAACTTTTTGGCAAAAGCAACCCCGAACGTTTTTTAAAAGATTACAATGGCCAAACTTATTGGCTAAGTGCGGGCATTAAAGATTTTTTTCCAAAAACAAAATTACCGGCATGGTTACAAATTTCCGTTGGTACCGGCGCCGATGGAATGTTTGGCGGTTACGACAATACTGCCAAAGACGATTTTGGAAACCTGGTATTTGACCGTAGAGATATAAAGCGCTACCGCCAATGGTACCTGGCTCCAGATATTGACCTTACCCGAATTAAAACCAATAAAAAAGGAATTAAACTTGCTTTGCAAATTTTGAACATTTTTAAATTCCCAACACCTTCATTGGAACTCAGCAGAGGAAAGCTGAGTTGGAATTGGGTGCATTTTTAATTATCCATCAAAGTATAATTATTGTAACAACCGATTATCTTTAAACAAAAAAAACTTTGAAACTACAAATTAAAGTTTCCGACAACATTCAATTGCAGCTTACCGCTCTGCACCATGCCGAAGGCTTACTGCAAGCCGTAAACGAAAACAGGGAACATCTTTCTGCCTTTTTACCCTGGGTGCCCAATATGCAAACTGTGGAAGATTTCGAAAATTATATTCGCAATTGCCAGGCATTGATAGAAGAGAAAAAGGAACTAAGCTTTGTAATTTTTTATAACAATGCCATTGTTGGCCGCATTGGTTTGCATTACATGAACCTTAGAGACAAAAATGCTTCCATTGGTTACTGGCTGGCAAAGTCTGCCGAAGGAAAAGGCATTATAATCCAAAGTTGCAAAGCCATTATTGATTATGGATTTAATGAGCTTGGTTTGCAACGTATAGAAATTAAAGCGGCCACAGCCAACCAACGCAGCCGGGCCATTCCACTAAAATTAGGTTTTACAGAAGAGGGCATTTTGCGCCAGGCAGAATTGGTAAAAGGTGAATTCCTCGACATAGTACTTTTTTCTATGCTCAAAAACGAATGGAATAAAACAACACGTTAAAATAACAGTACGGTGAAAATTATTCAGTAATTTTGAAACTCATTGTTTTAATTGAGAAACAAAAATGGGGCTGTTTTGGTTTTGACAGCAAAGTTCTTTGTAAGTGTAAGCATGTACTGCGTTGCGTAATTAGCAGTTTAATATGAATACGAAAATTTTATATGGCAATAACAATTATGCCATGGCTGCCTAATCAGTGATTAGTTAGTCATTTGGGCCGCCGCACAGGATAGCCTGTTTCCAGGTGCCGCCGCCGACTCAAAACAAATACAGGATGCTGCTGTGGAATGAAGTGACCATAGCTTAAGATTATTCTTCTAAGGATGCGGTTGGTTTGCTATGTTCCTGCCCCGTCTCGAAAAACAATTCATAAATAAACATGTAGAAAGCTTACGGCGAATTTGTTTGGACACCGGTTCGAGTCCGGTCAGCTCCACAAAAAGAGGCTGTCTCAAAAGTCCGAGACAGCCTCTTTTTATTCGGTAAGGGGATGGAGAAATTTTTTGTTTAAGCGATTCTCAAGGCTTACATTTTACTTTTGATACATCCTCTTTTCATATCCGGCAACAATCGGTAGGGAAATATATTTAGTTCAATCCATTTTAAACTTACGGAATTATCAATTTCCAATTATCTAATCACCTATCTGCTGCTGCAACAGTAAGGCTGCTGATAAATTTGCCAGCAAAAATGTTTCCTGTTTACTATTACTGTTCATATACACTTTTCCATTATCCATTAAGGAAATGGTGGCAACCGACTTGTTTTCTTTATTTTTAATATCGAGCCCAACGCTGCCAAACAAAATATTTTTTGCTTCGCCCTTTTTATTCTTCATTTTATACACCGGAACAATGTTGTAATAATTATGATCGTCCAATGCAAATACGCCTATATATTTTTTTGCATTAGCCTGTGTGGCACTATTATCCAATAATAATTGCCAGGGCTTTGTATTACTATCTTCAAACACCTGAATGTAAAATGTATTACTGCTACGGTTTCCTCTTATCAAGTCTATAATAATATTGGGAAGACTATTTTTGTTGTTGCCAACAATTAGTTCTTCGCTACTAAATTTCGAAACACATCTAACCTCGCTTTTAAATTCACCATCGGTAAGTTCAAAGTTGAGTGTTTGTTTCCGCTTCGTGTATTCTTTACTGATAATGTTGTCGTAATCTGGCGTACCCGGAGTTCCAAGGCCAAAGCCGCTGCTGCCGGTACTACCTTTTGTCCAACTTCGTTTAACAGATGTGGTTTTGTAGTTTCCAAAACTCAGTTTTTGTTTAATAAGAAAACCGTTTCTTCCTTTTACGGGCATTTCTGTAAATCCCTCACCATTGAGGGCAATTTTTGGGCTGCTACACCCGGTTACAAGCATGGCGATGCCAATGCAGGGGAGTAAAATTTGTTTCATTGCTATACTTTTTACAAAAAAAGAAAACAATAAAAAACAAATCAAAAGAAGACTGTGAAATTTATTCTAAATATTTTATGCCGAATTACGGCCTGAGTTAATGATGCCAAAAGAACAACGCATCACCAGTTTTTCGTAAGCTGCTTTACTTTCATTTTTATCTGCATCCATTTCTATTGCCCTCAACCTTGTAAGTGCATATTGCTGAATGGTAAGCAAGGGCAATACAATTCTTTCTCTCATTTGAATTGAAAGTTGATCCGCCGGGTAACTTGCCATCAGGCTGTTTTGGCCGGTTAATTTAAAAATATATTGTTTGCTCAATTCGTATTCACTGTAAAGCATATTCCAAATTTCTCCATAAACTGCATGATCTTTTAAATAAGCAGTTAATGGGAAAAAACTTTTCTTCATGGCCATTTCACAATTATCAATAAGGGTTCTAAAAAATAATGAACGATGATATAAAGTTTGCACCAGATGCCATCTACCCTCATTAAATATTTTTTCGAGTGCTGTACCTACACCGTAGTAACCGGTAACATTTTGTTTTACCTGGCTCCAGGCACCTACAAATGGAATAGCCCTTAAGTCTTTAAAACTTAGTTTAGCATCGCTACCCCGCTTTGCGGGCCTCGAACCTATATTGGTATCGGCATAAAACCTTAGTGGACTTGCATGCAATAAGTAATCTGCAAAGTGTGGATGGTCTTTTAGTTGCTTGTACGCTTGGTATCCTTCCATGGCAAGTTCTGAAAGCAACTCATCATCTACTTTGGGCATTGCAGTTTCGTCATTTGCAAACAATTCGTTGGAAATACCAGCATGCAACAATTGCTCTAAATTGTATTGTGCCGCTTCTACAGTTCCAAAGTTGGAGCTTACCGTTTGTCCTTGCACCGTTAATTGAATTTCTTTGCCGGAAATGGTTTTCCCCAACGATGCATAAAAGTTGTGTGTTTTTCCTCCACCTCTTGCCGGCGGGCCGCCTCTACCGTCAAAAAACACTACATCAATATCGTATTGATTTGAAATTTGAGTAAGCATTTCTTTGGCTTTGTAAATACTCCAATTGGCCATTAAATAACCGCCATCTTTGGTGCCATCGCTAAAGCCAAGCATAATGGTTTGTTTATTGTTTCGCCTGTGCAAGTGTGCTCTATATGCTGCATTGCTATAAAGCAACTGCATAATGTGGCCGGCATGTTGCAGGTCGTTGATGGTTTCAAAAAGTGGAACAATATCTACCGTTAATTCATCCATTTTCCAACCTGCCAATAAAAGTATGCCCATCACTTCTATTATATTCAATGCACTATTTGTTTGGCTGATAATATAGCGATGACATCCCTGTTCCCCATTAGCTTGTTGTATTTGCTTAATGGCTTTTGCAGAGGCAAGAGTATCTTTAACTGTTTCATCCGTTAAAACCGAATCGTCATCCAGGGGTTTAAGTTGAAATAAGGTTTCTATTTTTTCTGTTTCAGAAAGTTGCATATAGTTTTCGGGCAAGAGCTTTGTTTTTTGAGCAATGCTTTCAAATAATTTTGTATGCACAGCACTATCCTGCCTTATATCCAGGCTGGCAAAGTGCAATCCAAATACCTGCACTTTGGTAATAAAATTTTCAACTATGCCTACAAACAAGCCATTGTGTTCATCCAAAATTTTTTTTCGAATTTCCTTCAAAATGTCAATTATTTCTTTGCGACTTATACATTCAGAATGATCGGCTAAAAAAACCTGATTGTATAATTTTTTTTCTAAGGAAGCTAATAACACATCTACATCTTTAAAAGTGAGTCTGCGTTTTAGCTTTCTTATATCGAGGTAATAACATTTAAGAATTGACTGGCGCAATGCTTGTGCTACTTTTAAAGTGGTGGCCGCAGTTACAAAGGGGTTTCCATCTCTATCGCCACCCGGCCAAAAACCCATCTTTACTATTTGAATATTTTCTTGCAGTGCTTGTGGATAATGCATTTTGAAAAAACCGGCTGTTTTTGCAATTGCATGATAAAATACATTTTCCAAATACCAAACCAGGGTAATGGCTTCCTCATAAGGAGTTGGTTTTTGTTGCTGATAAAAGGGTGTACGCCCCAATTGCTGTAGGTAAGAGTACACCTGGTTTTCATTATTTGCTTTTATTGCATGTGCAAGATCGTGTATGATACCCAGTACCGCACCCCTGTAAAACTGTGTGGGATGAGCAGTAAGTACCAATTGTGCAGAAAAATCTTCCAATTTTTTTGCCAACTCCTTTTCTTTTTCTTTAGCATCAATCTCAATTGAAAGATGCTTTAAAGTGCCTGCCCCTTGTAAATCGTGCAATTCAGCAAAGGCTGCATCTTCCAAAGCATCAAAAAGTACTACCTGTCTTTCAATATACTGGGTAAGTCTAAAAAGCAAGTCGAGCTGTTCTTCGTTACTATGAAGGTTAGTTTGCTTTGAAAAAAAAGTTTCTATAATAGCTTCGGGGCTTTGATGATTTTTGTAGCCTTCCTCACAATCGAGCAATAAAATTGGAATTAGAAAACCGGTGTTTTCTATTTTATGAAAAGGCAGGGATGTAAACAGACTGTTGTACAACTGAAACTTAATGCCCACCAAATTTTTAAACTGCTGCAACGCAGCGCCATTGGATACACTCATGTTTTATGCTTTTGCAGGCAGGCAATTGATGCTGAAATTTACAAAATATTTTCAATGCAATTTTCTTGATTTTTTAAATGGCCATAAGTCGTTACAAACGCAATAGTTTTTCCATTTTAGAATTAGCTATGACCTTTCGCCAAAAAATAAAATATAGATATGATTCCTTTTACCCTGTATTGGTTTATTTATTTTCTTTGTATTACAAACCAGTTGTATGGCAGTACGTATATTTATTACAGGAGGTACTTTTGATAAAGAGTACAATGAACTTACGGGTCAATTGTACTTTAACGATACTCATTTGCACGACCTATTGGATATGGGCCGATGCCGGGTAGATACAGAAATAAGAACCCTGATGATGGTGGATAGCCTGGAGATGACAGATGAAGACCGGGATCTGATAGTACACCAGTGTATTCACTGCGAAGAAGATAAAATTGTAATAACCCATGGTACCGATACCATGAGTGATACCGCCAAAGTAATTGCTCAAAAAATTACCAACAAAACCGTTGTGCTCACCGGAGCTATGATTCCCATAAAATTTGGCAGTAGCGATGGACTCTTTAACCTGGGCAGTGCACTTGCTTTTGCTCAAAGCCTGCCCAATGGTGTGTATGTAGCCATGAATGGTCGTTATTTCAACTGGAATAATGTGAGAAAAAATAAACAAACCGGCATGTTTGAAGAGGTAGATAAATTTTAATGGTTTTACTGCATAGCTATATAAAAACCACTTAAGCAAATCCTCCAAAAATATAATTGAAAAAATTGTAAGCCGAAAAAAGTTGCTGAAAGGAGATGAATATTTCAACTCCTTTCATAAACTAGTTAGTTGATTGTTGGTTTAATTTAGTTTTTCTAAAGAATTGGCTAAAAGCGGAAACACTGTCAAGATAATTCATTTTTGTATTCACCAATTTTTTTGTTGAAAAAAATCATTAAACAGTAAAACTGCGTATAGTTAGTTTAGCAATAGCGATGTTAATTATTTGTAGTTTATTTAAAGACCTGTTTTGCCATCTCTGATTGCATTTTTTTTGCCTCGGTTCTTTTTTTCCCATTCCAACATTTCGGGAGTTTTTTGAATTTCTTTCTTTTTAGACGGATCTGTATTAGCAACCTCTTCTTTTTCTTTTGCTTTTGGTTTTACAACCACATTTCTATCATACTCTTCTTCTTTTATCAATCTACCGGTTCCGGGTTCAAAATATTTCCATATTCCATGCCTTACACTGTATTGTTCTGCTTTTACAATTTTCATATCTACTATTTCGTTGCTTCCGGTACCATACACGGGAATGGTATCGTAGGGATGTTCGGGATCGTACCCTCTCCAGTTTTCTTCTCTTAGCAAATCGCCTAGATAGGTAAAATATTGTTGAGTGCCATCTTTACCACCATTTTTATAATTTTCTATACCCAGCAAGTCGCCTTCTAAGGAGTACATTCTCCAGGATCCTGCTTTAGCTCCATCCTTATATTCTCCTTCTTCTTCGTAGCCAGGTTCACCTCTAAGTTCTTCTATTCTATTAATCCATTTACCTACTTTTTTCCCGGCAGCATTCATAGCATTAATGGTGTCGCCTTTTACACTTATTTTGTATGATTTATACTGAGCCGAAACAGAAAAAAAATTCAGCAGTAAAAATGTAAGTGTTATAACTAATATTTTTTTCATTGGTGGTTATTTTTCAATTTGCTTAAGGCATTTTGCATTTCGTCCCGTTTGGATATTTGTAATAGACCAATTGAATACTTTGTTCGCAAAATATTTAGTCTATCAAATAAATTTGTTTCGCATCAAATGTACATTTTTATGAAGTTTGAAAATGTTAATGCACACGCTAAATTTGTATCATGAAAGATTATAAAGAATATTTTATACTACCTGCAAAGCCCGATGAAGTATATGCTGCTTTAACCAATGCGGCCACTATTCAACTTTGGAGTGGCGAACCGGCAGTAATGTGTACAGAACCCGGCTCAGATTTTTCGTTGTGGGATGATAGTATTGTAGGCAAAAATCTTTCATTTGAACCCGGAAAAAAAATTGAACAGGAATGGTATTTTGGTGAACAGGAAAAACCATCCATAGTAACCATAAAATTGCATCCTCACAAGCAGGGTACTTCTGTGGAACTGCGGCATATCAATATTCCAGATGAAGCCTACTCCGATATTGTAGAAGGTTGGAACGATGTATATTTTGCAAGCCTTACAGAATTTTATGCCAATGAATAGCATGAAAATAACAATGCCGCAGAATGCATCTGCGGCAGCTATAATATTATTTAATTAAAAGTTTTTACTTCACTTCAAATTTCAACAACATTTGGTCTTCGAGCAGTGCTTCTAACTCGTCGCCTACCACACACTCACCTACACCGGCAGGGGTACCGGTAAAAATAAGATCGCCTATGTTCAAAGAAAAATAATTAGAGATATGCGATACAATGCTATCGAAACTAAAAATCATATCTTTTGAATTGCCTTTTTGAACCAGCTCGCCATTTTTTAATAAACTAAAATTGATATTATTCTTTTTAATATCTGGGGTTAGGTCAATAAATTTACCAACTGCGGCAGAGTTGTCAAATGCTTTTGCTTTTTCCCATGGCAGCCCCTTTTTCTTTGCTTCGTCCTGCAAATCTCTGGCAGTAAAATCTATGCCCACGGTAATGCCGTTATAATAATTAGAAGCATGCCGCTCCTGAATATATTTGCCATTTTTGCAAACCCTTAGAACCAACTCACATTCATAATGCAATTCGTTTGTAAACTCAGGATAGTAAAAAGGAGTATGAGACTGTAAAATGGCGCTTTTAGGTTTCATAAATACCACCGGCTCATCTGGCAATTCATTGCCTAATTCCTTAACATGCTCCGCATAGTTTCTTCCTATACAAATAATCTTCATTGCACGTGGTTTTTAGTTGGGTTTAGAAAAGCGAAAATAAGACAAACGCATTAAAAAAAAGACACAACTCCCATATTCTTACGGATTTACAGATATACTGTTAGCAAAAGTCATTGTTTTATCGATCCCTATTGCCGCAAAACTTTCTATAATATCAATGCATTTCTCAATTTTTAGCTTCACTACAGGTATTTCATCGGGTTTCCATTTGCTTAATACAAATGAAGCCTGCATTCCCTGATGAAAATTATTGCCAATGCCAAAGCGCAGTCGTGGATAGGCTACCGTTCCTAAAACTGCTTCAATATCTCTCAATCCATTGTGCCCGGCACTACTTCCGGTAGAGCGTAAACGAAGTTTATCAAGTGGTAGTGCCAGGTCGTCTAAAATGGTTAAACTATTCTCAATGGGAATTTTTTCTTTATCAAGCCAATATTTAACGGCCTTGCCGCTTAGGTTCATAAATGTGGTTGGGCAAATGCAAACAAAAGTTTTGCCTTTCCATTTTACCTCTGCTCTATAAGCCAGCCTATCCACTTCAAAAGTTCCTCCATGCTTAGTGGCAAATGCATGAACCACATCAAAGCCAATATTGTGACGGGTATTGGCATATTCATTCCCAATATTACCTAAACCTACTATTAAAAATTTGTTCATTGATTATTTCAACTATTGAAATGGAATTTCTTTATGCCGTTTTGAATCTTTAGGATATTAACTTTAAAAAATCTTAAATCATATTATTTAAAAAATCCAGTAAATCTGCTTCAGTTTTTATTAGTACATCCCTGGGTTTGCTTCCCTGGCTTGGTCCTACAATGCCCGCTGCTTCCAACTGATCCATCAATCTGCCGGCACGATTGTAGCCTAATTTCATTCGCCTTTGAATTAAAGAAGTACTTCCACTTTGGCTGGCAACTATTAGCCGGGCTGCATCTTCAAATAAAGCATCTTTATCGGAGGCATCAAAATCTCTGCTCTCCATTTCTTTTTCGTCAATATATTCAGGCAATAAGAACGCTTCGGTATAGCCTCTTTGGTCGCCAATAAAATCATTTACCTTATCTACTTCAGGAGTGTCAACAAACGCACATTGCAGGCGAACCACTTCACCATTATAACTAATGAGCATATCGCCTTTACCAATCAACTGTTCGGCGCCTCCGGTATCTAAAATAGTACGGCTATCAATTTTACTACTTACTTTAAATGCAATACGTGCCGGAAAGTTTGCTTTAATAGTACCGGTAATAATATTTACCGATGGCCTTTGGGTTGCAATTATTAAATGAATTCCAATTGCCCTTGCCAACTGTGCCAAACGGGTGATGGGCATTTCCACTTCCTTACCTGCCGTCATTATCAAATCGGCAAATTCATCTACCACCAATACAATAAAGGGAAGATACTGGTGTCCTTTTTCGGGGTTGAGTTTGCGTGCTACAAATTTTTCGTTGTATTCTCTTATGTTTCTGCAACCGGCTTCTTTTAAAAGATCGTAGCGGTTATCCATTTCAATACAAAGCGCATTGAGGGTGGCCACTACTTTTTTAGTATCGGTAATAATAGCATCTTCTTCGCCGGGTAGTTTTGCTAAAAAATGTTTCTCAATTTTTTTATAAATACTCAGTTCTACTTTTTTGGGATCAACCAATACAAACTTTAATTGCGATGGATGCTTTTTGAAAAGTAATGAAACCAAAATAGCATTTAACCCAACCGATTTACCCTGCCCGGTTGCACCTGCCATTAGCAAGTGAGGCATGCTTGCTAAATCAACAATAAAGTTTTCGTTGTCAATTTTTTTGCCAATAGCAATAGGAAGAGAGAAAGCATTCTTCTGAAACTTTTCGGAGCCCAACAGGGTTTTCATACTCACCACCGTTTTACGAGTATTGGGTACTTCAATACCAATGGTTCCTTTACCGGGTATGGGTGCTATTATACGAATGCCCAAGGCAGCAAGGCTAAGCGCAATATCATCTTCCAGGTTTTTAATACGGCTAATGCGTACACCTGCTGCCGGAATTATTTCATATAAGGTTACAGTGGGGCCAACGGTGGCAGAAATTTTTTGAATTTGAATATCGTAATTACCCAGTGTGGTGATAATTTGATTTTTATTGGCTTCCAATTCTGCCGGGTCTTGTACTATTTTTTCACTACCGTGGCTTTCTAACAAATCAAGCGAAGGGTATTTATAGTCTCTTAAATCTAAAATTGGGTCGTAAGGTTTCAATTGCTGAACCTTTTCAGCAGTTTTAATTTCAGGCTCTTCTTCTGCCGATGAAGTATCGGCAGTTTTAATTTCAAGTTCTAGGCCCGAATCAATATTTTTTGTTGCCGGCTTTGAAATGGCAGGCAACTCCATTTCTGTTGATTGCTGCACACCCGAAATAGTTGTTATTGCTGCATTTGAAACAGGCGATTCGCTTATTACTGTAATGGATGAATTTTTTGGTTGAGAAATTACAGGCTCGTCATCTTGTTCTTTTTCAATCATATTTAATTCATGCTGAAATACCGGAGACTGAACCGGCACATTTAATACAGCTGCATTACCCTTTAAAGAATTAGCTGATGTGCTTTCAGCACTATTATCATCCTTCAAATCTTCGGCCTCATCTTCATCTTCATAAATATTAGGTTTTGATAAAGGCTTATTTTTATTGGAGGTTACGGAATGAATATCATCAGTATGGGAAGAGTCTATCTCACTGTCCTGCACTATTTGTTTCTTTTTTTCAGGCAAATGAAAACTGGGGTTAAACCTCCATATTACATAAGCTAAAAATGCAACCAATAACAAAGCAATACTTCCAATTTTACCAATGGTTTTAAACAGGTAATCTTTACTCATATCTCCCACTGCACCGCCCCAGGCAAAGTCCATATTGCCCAATAATACCGATGCTGTAATGCTTATAAGCGGTAAGCCTACCAGTAAATATTTGACATTTTTAGAAATAGAAAATATTTTTTTTCCAAAAAAAAGGTTTACACCTATAACAAAAAAGAAACTGCAAATAAGATATGATGCGATGCCGAAGCCTTTATAAATAAAAAAATGAGAAATAAAAGCACCAAAAGTACCCATGAGGTTCGATACATCGGCATCGGTACCCAACAATAATTTATACCCGTCTTTAAAAACTTTATCCTGGTCTTCGTCCCAGGTAAAGAGGTAAGAAGTGAATGCAACAAAAAAAAGCAGTGTAAGCAATAAAAATATACTACCGGTAATTTTATGGGTACGCTCGTCTTTAAGCAACTGTTTTACCTCTACCGTTTCTTCCTTCTCAGGTTTAAGTACTTCAGCCGCTTTTGTATTGGGTTTGGTTGATTTTATTTTATTGGCCATATATTGCAACAAAGATAACTAAAACATACCTGCCTTATAATGTCTCCCATTTGCAGTATATTTTATTTCAGCGAATTTATGTAGGTTTGATATAAAGCCCATTATTTGAAAAGGTTATTTTTCCCCTTAATTTGTATTCTTTTCTATTTACCCTGCATTGCTCAAAAGCCGGGCAGTACTTTTATTATTAATACAGATACGGTTCAAAATATTGCCGATATTAAAGAAAGCACCGGGCTTTTTATTGATAGTGGAAACATTGCCGACAAATCCAAAATTTTACAACAACACTTTGTACCTGTAGCATCACTGGCAAGTAATAAAATACCCAACCATCTTGTTAATAAAAAGTTTTACCTGCTTTTTACACTTGTAAACCCATCGGATAGCATAAGAAATTACTATTTGTTTCCTGGCAAACTTTTGGAACAAATAGAATTGTACAGTGTTGAAGAGCAGCAACTACGCCATATACACAACAATGGCACAAAAACTGGGTTTCTTCCCATAAATGTTCCATCAAACAAAACCATTACTTTTTTATTAGAATGCAAATTTTTTAAGGTACGGGGAAATAGTATAGAGCCCAGTATTTTCCATCCCAAACACATGCCTTTTTTACAAATCAGGATGTTTAATAACCTTACCCCTAAAAAAACTATTGGCATACTTTTAAGCGGCATGTTAATGATGATGATAATTGTTACTTTCTTAAACTTTTTGATTACCAAAAAAATTGAATTTCTCTACAACTCAGCTTATTCCATTTGCATGTTCTTACTCATCTTTTTTACCAGCTACCTTTCGCACAGGCCGGGTTGGTTTAAAGGTTTTTTTATTAGTTATTTTGATTTGATGCTGTTGTTGACTGCTATCATTTTTTATATTCAGTTTACCAGATATTTTTTGGAGTCGAATAAAACTTCCCCAAAAATTGATAGATTTTTTAAAATTGAAATAGGGATTTTAACACTTTTATTAGTGGCCTTTAGCTGTTTATATTTTTTTTCTGCCAATATGAGCCTTTTGATTTTGTTTGAACTAATAATTAAAATAATTGTTTTATCGGCAGGATTTTTTTACATCTTACTCGCCTTTTATCAAAAAAACAAACTCACTAAATACCTTGCCATTGGCGTAGGGGTTCAAATTATTTTCTACTTAATATCGTTTCTATTTGGCATTTGGTCAAGCAAGGCCGATAGCATTTTCAATTCATCCTTTTTTTATTTCCAGATAGGTGTTATCAGTTCGGTATTATTCTTTCTTATAGGATTGTTTTATAAAAACAGGCAGGAACTCATTTTGAATATACAGCAACAGGAAGCATTGAAAACTGAGGCAGAAAAAAACAAGTATGAATACAAGTTGTCGCTTTACAAAGCGCAGCAAGATGAGCGTAATAGAATTAGTGCAGATATGCACGACGAATTGGGTGCCGGTATGACCTCCATCAGGCTTTTTAGCGAACTGGCAAAAGCCAAAATGGGTAAAAGCATTACCCCCGAAATTGAAAAAATATCTTCCTCTTCAAGCGACCTCATTAATAAGATGAATGCTATTATTTGGAGTATGAAGAATGAGAACGACAGTCTGTCGAATATGATTGGCTATATTAGAAGTTATTGCCGTGAATATTTGGAAAATACCGGTATTCAACTGGAAATACATATCCCTACCAATATACCCGAAATAGAAGTACCAGGCATTATAAGAAGAAATGTTTTCTTAACCATTAAAGAAGCTTTACAAAATGTGGTTAAACATTCGGGTGCTACCAAAGTGAGCATTCAATTACAATATGAACAAAACGCACTACGATTGCTTATACACGACAATGGAAAAGGAATAAATTTTGATCAGCTTCGGCCCTACAGTAATGGGCTTAGCAATATGGAGAAAAGAATGATGTCTATTGGTGTTGACTTTAATATTGAAAGTAAAGATGGAACCCTTATTACCCTTTATAGAAAATTAGACTAACTACGCTTTTTGTTTATAGCTAAAAAAAGTGCTGCCCAACCTACAATAAAAAATAACCCGCCAAGCGGCGTAATGGGGCCAAGCCATTTAAACCCCGGCTGCACCATACCCTGCACCAATGCCAGAGCATACAAAGAGCCACTAAACAAAATAATGCCGGTAATAAACAACCACCCGGCTGTTTTTACTGCAGGAAATTCCTTATATAAAAGAGCTACTGCTATTAATGCAAATACATGATAAAACTGGTATCGAACCCCGGTTTCAAAAGTGGCCACCGCTTGTGCACTTACAACATTTTTTAACCCATGTGCGCCAAATGCTCCTAATGCTACTGCAATTAAACCTAATACCGCAGCGATTTTTAAAAATCCTTTATGCATGATGTTGAATAATTTTATTTAGACTGTCAATGGTAATTTCCTGGGCCGGTAATATTATTTTTGCCTGCATGTAAAACTGTTTTCTTTGTAGCAACTTGGTTTCAATAAAAAAAAGCAGTTCGGCTTCATTCATATTTTTTGTTAAGGGCCTCACATGAGGTTCTCTTAAAATATTGTTTAACAAAAACCTTGGGGATGCGTCTATAAATACGGTTAACCCATTTTTGTTCATCCAACTCATATTATCATTAAAACAGGGAGTGCCGCCGCCACAGGAAACAATGGAAGCTTCTTTTTTCAACATTCTTAAAGCCGCAGTTTCCTGTTGCCTGAAATAATCTTCGCCCTTTTTTTCAAAAATATCAGCAATACTCATTTGCTCATTTTGTTCAATTAATTTATCGAGGTCGGTAAAAGGAAGTTTTAAATTATTGGCCCATTGATTGCCCCAATGCGTTTTTCCCGAGCCCATAAAACCCAGTAAAAATATTGGTAGTTGATTATGCTGAACTTTTTTTTGCATGTACTCTTGCAAAATAAAGAAATAAGTTATTTATAAAAAGATGAAATTATTAGTTAATTCTTTTTTCTAAAATCGCCTCGCTTCCATGCTTTTATAAACTCGTTCCATGCAAATGGATTAAAAATATTTTGAGGAGCTACCTGGCCTGAGTAAGTTAATTTTTTGCTGTACTGCTGCATGTATTGTTTGCTTGCCTCACGGCCATCTACCGGAAGATTTGTCATAAGTGCCCGTCGGGTGGCATAACTATTATTTTGCCTTGCAACAGCAATATCATCGTCGGCTACTTTTGTGTTTACAAAATCTCTTTCAAATTGTTCTTTGGTGGGCCTTGGCCTTATAACGGTGGCAGGCAAATAAACGGTATCCTGCACCATTAGTTGAATCATGCTATGCTGGTTACCTTCTAAGTTTGAAGGAATGTTTACTAACACCGGCTTATAACCTATACTGGTAAACTCTACTTTATCGCCTTTTAAAACTACAATACTAAACACTCCTTTATCGTTGGTAATGGTACCCCGGTTTTGACCCTTTATTACCACACTTACTGCGGGTAAGCCTTGCAGGCTATCGGCCGTCATTACTACACCATATAATTGTACCACCGAATCTTTAAAAGATTCAAACTGAGCCCTTGCTGCAAATGGAACTATAAAAAGAAATATAATGCTATAGAGTAAAGTTTTTTTCATGCTAGTCATTATGCAAAATGCTGTTTTTGATTTTTGCTGTTGTTTATTGCCTACACATTTTGTTGCCCTTAATTTTTTTTGGACCGGCCTTTATAAGTTTAATAAAGGTAGAAGGTACAAGTGAGTCCCGAAAAATCGGGATTTTATAACACAACGATGTTGAGCAATGTTGAAATGCCGGTTTCAAAAATAACCAACATTCCGCAAATGATAAACAAAGTAAACTTATCAATGTTTAAATTTGCGGCGAGAATTGCTTATTTAACAAATAATTGAACGGATGACTAAAGAAGAAATACTAAAAGCCCTTAGCAATGTGGAAGAACCCGACCTGGGCAAAGATTTGGTAACACTCAATATGATTCAAGATATTGTAATAAATGATAATAATGTTTCGTTTACCATAGTGCTTACCACGCCTGCCTGCCCCATGAAAGAGATGATGAAGATGGCGAGTGAGAATGCTATTAAACTATTGGTGAACAAAGATGCCAATATAACGGTAAACTTTACCAGCAAAACCAGCAGTACCCGATTAGAAGGCAGCCAAACATTGGCGGGAGTAAAAAATATTATTGCGGTAGTGAGTGGCAAAGGTGGTGTGGGCAAAAGTACGGTGAGTGCAAACCTTGCATTGGCTTTGGCCGAAGGTGGTGCAAAAGTGGGTTTGATGGATGCTGATATTTATGGCCCCAGCCAACATATTATGTTTGGCATTAGAGGCGAGCGCCCAATGATGACCGATGATGGTACCGGAAAAGGAAAAATAGTTCCCATAGAAAAATATGGTATTAAAGTAATGAGCATTGGTTTACTCATTGACGAAAAGCAAGCCGTGGTTTGGCGTGGCCCAATGGTAAGTAGTGCAATAAAACAATTTGTAAGTGATGTGGACTGGGGCGAACTGGATTACTTAGTGATTGACATGCCGCCCGGCACCGGCGATATTCATTTAACCATTGTTCAAAATGTGCCGGTAACCGGTGTAATTGTAGTTACCACTCCGCAATTGGTTGCCCTGGCCGATGCTAAAAAAGGAGTAGCCATGTTTGGCCAGGCACAATTGAAAGTGCCGGTGATAGGTTTGGTAGAAAACATGAGCTATTTTACACCGGCAGAATTGCCCGAAAATAAATATTACATTTTTGGAAAAGATGGTGGCAAAAATTTAGCCGATGAATTTGATATAACCTTACTAGGACAAATTCCCATTGTACAAAGTATAAGAGAGGGTGGCGACCTTGGTGTACCGGTGATGATTAGCGATGATGTCATTAGCCGAGCCGCTTTTGAAGAATTTGCCGGCAATGCAGTAAGGAGTATTGCTATGAGGAATGCAAATTTACCGGCAACTAAAATTCAGGAAGTGTTGGAATAATTAATAATGTATAATGGAGAATGTATAATTAGCCAATCGGTAAAATTTTATTATTGACAAATCTTTAATTAGCGCTAAGGAATTAAACTCTTTGGCGCTTTTTTTTAATGGTTATATATACAACATCTTGTTTTGTGGCAAAAAAACAATTTACTTTAGATTATGAAAATTATCCGATTTTGGGTTGCTTGTTTTTTGATAAGTGCCTGTAGCTCACAAAATAAAATTCCAAAAAATTCAACTATGCCTAAAAATATCTTTGATGTGCAGGGGCACCGTGGTTGTCGTGGTCTGATGCCCGAAAATACCATAGCCGCCATGAAGCATGGCCTGGGTTTTGGCATTACAACTTTGGAATTGGATGTGGTAATTACAAAAGATAAAAAAGTGGTTTTATC
>DEHT01000043.1:29192-31584 GCA_002352045.1 Chitinophagaceae bacterium UBA2793
TATATGAAAACCGCCAAAAGGCCCTACCCCTTTTTTAATATTGAAACCAAGAGTAAACCGGCAACCGATAACATTTTCCATCCCGAGCCTAAAGAATTTGTAGATCTTTTGATGCAGGTTATTAAAGAATCTAAAATGGAAGAATATATTATTATTCAATCTTTTGATTTTAGAACTTTGCAATACCTGCACAAAACATACCCTCAAATAAAAACAGCCATGTTGGTTGAAGCAGATGATAACCGTAGTTTTAGAAAACAGTTAGATGACCTTGGTTTTACACCTACCATTCACAGCCCGGCTTACCAATTAGTAACTCCCAACCTAATTGAAGAATGCCACAAAAAAAATATTCAAATTATTCCCTGGACAGTGAACGATAAAACCACATTTATAAAATTGAAAAATATGGGTGTGGATGGAATTATTACGGATTACCCGGATTTAATTTCGTTTTGAGTTTTTCGTTTGGCGTTGCTCGTTTGGCGTTACTCATAACTCATAACCCATAATTCTTAGCTCTTAATTCATAACTCGTTGCACATTTTAATTCACCACCGGGCAACCTAACTTTCCTCTTCCATTTTTGCCATTACCCATTCTGTAAACTACTCCTACATTCTGGCTAAAGAAATGATCTTTTTTACCAGGGTTTACACTCAGGCTATAGCCGTCTAAATAATCGCTGCCACCAAACCTAAAATTGGCTTCGGTTGAAATGGCCCAGTTAGTATTCAAATTATATCGTAGCCCTGCACCCATAGGAAAATTAAGAACGGTTCTTTTGTTTTTCTCCAAATTATCTTCGGCGAGCAAAGCTTGAATTTCTGCCGAACGGGTTTCGCCAAAATACGCACCGTTAAACCTGCTTAAATCTTTTCTTGTATTGATGAATGCAGCGGAAACACCTGCAAAAACATAAGGATCCAGCTTTGGCCAATAATCTTTATTGCCTAAAATATTGTATTGTAAGTGTACTCCTATTTCTTTCAACGACGATTTAAATGCAAAGGCTCTTTGCTTTCTGTATTCTGGATTATTATACTTTGCTTCATCGCCTTTTAACGAAGCCAGGTTAAAAATGCCACGAACCGAAAAAGTATTGCTCAGCGGTTTTGCAAAACTTATTCCTATACCAGGCCTAATGGTTTTTAAAGAGCCAAACCTTTGTGGTGAAAGATCGCCCTGGTACAAATAGGCACCCACATTCAACCCAAGTTCATACTTATATTGTTGGGCGGTTACAGAACCGGGCTGAAATAATGCGAAGCCAATAATTGTAAAAGGGCAAATCTTTTTAACACACATAGGACATTTATTTTAAAGCGGTAAAAATTAAAGTGTAGAATTTTGTCCTAAGTTGAATGTGTGTTTTTAGTTTTAAAAATTGAAAGTATAACAATAGAAAGCAAATTGCTGCACTGTTATTGTGGACTAACAAATATTTAACAGGGCTGCAGTGCAAGGCATTTTATTCTAAAGAATTTTTAGCGCAACCAATCCTGCGCATTTTCAAAAAGAAATTTACTTTGTTGGTTGGTATTAAAATTCATTGACTCAATCAACTTTCCGGGATGATGTTCGCCTAACGGAAAAGGATAATCGCTGCCCAGGCATATTTTATCTTCGCCCATTACATCTACAATAAAACGCATGGCTTTTTCATCATGCACCAAACTATCTATCCAAAAGTGGCCAATATAATGACTTGGGTTTATGGCATTGTCCATTGCTACCAAATCGGGGCGAACATTAAAGCCATGTTCAATGCGGCCAATGGTGGCCGGAAAAGAACCACCACCATGTGCAAATGCCACTTTTAATTTTGGAAATTTTTCAAACACGCCTCCAAAAATCATTGAGCAAATTGCACGGCTGGTTTCAGCAGGCATACCTACCAACCAGGGCAGCCAATATTTTTGCATTTGCCCCTCTCCCATCATTTCCCAGGGATGTACAAATAAGGAGCAACCCAATTCCTCTGCTCTTTTATAAAAAGGAAAAAATTGAGGGTCGCTCAAATTGATGCCGTTAATATTGCTGCCAATTTCAAGACCGGGCATTTTTAATTCAGAAATACAGCGCTCCATTTCTTTTATCGCTAAATCAATATCCTGCATGGGCACCGTTCCAATCGCAATAAATCTATCGGGGTTTTTGGCAACCGATTCGGCCATGTGGTCATTAAAAAAACGGGAAGTTTCCAAACCATCTTTTGGCTTTGCCCAATAATTAAACAAAACCGGAATGGTAGAAAGCACTTGTACCGTTACATCCGTTTCATCCATTTCTTTTTTGCGAAGGCTTACATCAAAACAATTTTCTTCAACCTCTCTAAACAATTTATCGCCCTTCATCATGCAGGCTTTGCAATTGCGATGTTCCAGGTGAA
>DEHT01000080.1 GCA_002352045.1 Chitinophagaceae bacterium UBA2793
GAAAACATACAAGAAATATGGGATAGTGAACTGGTAGAACAAAAAATATTATCAAATTTGAACGATTGAATCAATGTACAAATTGCCATACTATACCGAGCACAACAATGAAGTGATTATTAATTTTATGAAGCAACAATCTTTTGCTTTTGTAACAGGTATTGGCGAAACTTTTCCGGTGGTTACACAATTACCTTTAGAAGTTGTAGAAGAAGGGGATAAACTTTTCTTGCTGGGACATTTAATGCGAAACACCGATCATCACAAGGCATTTGAAAAAAACAATAAAGTATTAGTAATTTTTCACAGCCCACATGCATATATCAATGCAAACTGGTACAGCAATCCTGCTCAGGGAAGTACGGTTAATTATATATCGGTTCATGCTAAGGGTATTATTCAATTTTTAGAGGAGGCTGGCACAAGGGCTGCAGTTGAAATTGTAACCAACAGGCATATAGGCAAAGGTACAGCAGCATCTTTCGAAAATATATCGGAAGAATATATTGATACTATGGTAAAAGCAATAATAGGTTTTAAAATTGAAGTGAGCTACTTTGAAAATGTATTTAAATTAAGCCAAAATCGTAATGCAGAGGATTATTCAAATATTATTGAACAATTGGAGGCAAGAGCAAACGAAGGAGATATTTATATTGCCACCAAAATGAAAGAAAGAATTAAATAACGAAATTATGCACCGCAATATTTTAACAGAGCAGATAAAACAAAAAGGAACTTACCTATGCGTTGGTTTAGATACCGACTTAACAAAAATTCCTACACATTTGCAAAGCCGCCCCAATTCGATAGTGGAGTTCAATAAAGCCATTATAGATGCCACATTGGAACATTGCGTGAGTTATAAAATAAACACTGCATTTTATGAAGCTTTGGGTGTAAAAGGCTGGCAGGCCATGGAAGAAACCGTGGCTTATATTCCATCAACCCATTTAAAAATAGCCGATGCCAAAAGAGGCGATATAGGCAATACTTCTTCGCAATATGCTAAAGCATTTTTTGAAACTATTCCTTTTGACGCCATTACTGTAGCCCCTTATATGGGAGAAGACAGCATTCGTCCATTTTTGGAATATGAAAATAAATGGACCATTGTTTTAGGTCTTACAAGTAACAAAGGAGCCAACGATTTTGAAATGCTGAAATTAGTTACAGAGAATATTGGCAATATTGCAGAAGAAGAATTGGCACCCCTTCGCAGTGAATATCTATACGAAAAGGTTTTGCATAAAGTTGCTCAATGGGGTACACCCAACAATTTAATGTTTGTGGTAGGTGCTACACAAGCCACAGAGTTTGTNNCAAAAGCCACAGAGTTTGATAATATCCGTAATATTTTACCCGAACATTTCTTTTTAGTTCCCGGCGTTGGTTTCCAGGGTGGAAGTTTGGAAGATATAAGTAAACATGCCATGAACAAAGATTGTGGCATTTTGGTAAATGCCAGCCGGGCTATTATTTATGCAGGTAATGATGAAAACTTTGCAGGTGAAGCAAAAGCTATTGCAGTGCAATATCATGCAGAAATGAAAGGCTACTTGTAAATATTATAATATTTTTTTAGCCAGCTTTTCAACCCATTTTGCATACTCCCTCCCATTTGGATGTAGTCCATCGGCAGCTAAAAAATCGATGTTGTTGCCATCTAATCGTTGTGCGGTAGTAATATCAATATAGTGGCATTTTAATTCTTCTGTTACAATTTTACATTGCTCATTGTATTTATCAATTTCATAAGCTATTCGCTGAACATCTCTGTCTTTTGCAAAAGGAGTTACACCCCAATCGGGGATATTAAGTACATACACATTTTGAGATTTTCCTCCGGCAAAATAAATAGCTCTTTGCATCAAATGCATGAGTTCAAGTTTATACTCATACCAATGGCGACCACGGTATTGATTGTTTACACCTATTAAAAGGGTAACTAAATCGTATTGCGGTAGAAAATTTGTTTTATTTATTTGTTCATTGAGTTCATCGGTTGTCCAACCGGTTTTGGCAATAATTTCCGGCGCATAATACGAATGACCTTCGTTGCGTAATAATTGTAATAGTTGATAGGGAAAGCTTTCGTGCAGCGGTACTTGCTCTCCAATTGTATAACTATCGCCAAGGGCTAAAAAAGTTTTTATCATAATACATTTTTCTAAATATTACCAATGCCTGACCATGGAATAATGCCAAGCCCTTCGTTCAATAGATCGTTTTTACTGCCTGCATGCAGCAAAATAGCTGCATCGCCCGGCCGGTATTTTTTCCAATATTTTAATCCATGAAAATCTACATTATCCGGTTTTTTGGTTGCCTTAATTTCCACCGCCATGGTTTCGTTATTTTTTTCCATCAGCAGGTCCACTTCATTTCCGGCACTGTCTCTAAAGTAATACATTCCACCATTGATACCGGCATTGGCCCTGTTTTTTTTAATTTCGGTGATGCACCAATTTTCAAAAATGGCTCCGTACCTGTTGTGTTTTAGCAATGCTTGTTGGGTACCTATGTTGAGCAGGTAACAAAGCAGTCCGGTATCGTAAAAATAAAGTTTTGGGCTTTTTATAATGCGTTTGTTAAGGTTGTTGTACCAGGGTTGCAGGGTGTAAATTATATAACTGCTTTCCAATACACCCAACCACGATAAAATTGTTTTGGTATCAACCCCCACCATTTTTGCCAGCTCATCTCTATTTACAATTTGCCCGGCAAAATTGGCGCACAATAAAATAAAGCGGTTAAAAGCGGCAAGGTTATTTATATTTTTTAATAACCTAACATCTCTTTGCAGGTAGGTTTGTACATAAGCCGCCATCCACTTATTGGCATTAATTTGTTCGTCCCAAATTTCGGGATAGCCTCCGGTAAGTATATGTGCAGCAATATTGTCTTTGGCCAGTTTTGCTTTTTGCAATTCGGTAAAAGACAAGGGCAACAATTCTAAATAACCGGCCCTGCCTGCCAGCGACTGGCTTATTTGTTCCTGTATTAAAAAATTATTGGAGCCTGTTAAAATAAACTGCCCACGTTTGGTGTTAGCATCGAGCATACCTTGCAATTGCCTGAAAATATCGGGAACCCTTTGCACTTCGTCTAATATGGCGCCTTTTTGGTATTGCTTCATAAATGCTGCCACATTTTTATTGGCCAATGCCTGTTGAGCCGGGTTTTCAAAACTCACGTAGGGCTTGCCTTTAAACAGCATTTTACCCAAGGTGGTTTTACCACTTTGCCTGGGACCTGTAATGCATACTGCCCTAAACTGCTTGAGTGTAAATTTTGCATCGGCCAAAATATCCCTTTCAATCATAGAAATTCCATTTTTACAAAAATATGTAAAAATGGAGTAGGATTCCATATTTACAAAAATTTGCAAAAATGGAGTAAGATTCCATATTTGCAAGAAATTGCAAATATGGAGTTTGAAGAATAGCCGACTTATTTAAGTAAGATGGGGAATAAAAACAAATAGCATAGGTACAGCTTGCAGGATAGTTAATGGTTAATTAAGCCTGCTGTTTTATACCGAAAAAATATTATTCTAATTATGTAAACCCGTTTCGTTTTAATTGATTAATCCATTTTTTGCAAAGAGCCAACGGCAACAAACCAAAAAGCCCAAAGGCACAATCAATTAAAATGTGAAATGTAGGAATATGCCGAATAGGCCCAGCTATAAAAGCAAATGGAAAAAGGGCCAGGCAGGCTAACATAGCTCAAAATAATGGCAGCAACAATAAATAAAATAGCCAGGCGAATTTTGGCTAATAATTTCATATACTAAAAATAAGAATTTCCAACTTTTTAAAGAGCCTTTGCACCCTTATCTTTGCGGCGATAATGGCAGGGTGTTTTTTCCTTGCCCCATAAAGTTATTAAGTACAAGAGTGCGACGCCAATGCAGTTGAATATAGGTATAGCGCCGGGCTCAAAAAAAATAAAAATCGATGGCAGCCAAAACAGACAATTTCCAAAGTCCGGATTACTTTAATGTTGATGAACTACTTACCGAAGAGCAAAAGCTGGTGAGGGAAAGTGTACGCAATTATGTAAAGAAAGAAATTTCGCCCATTATTGAAGACTATGCACAGCGTGCAGAATTTCCTCAGCAAATTGTAAAACAAATGGGTGACCTGGGAGTATTTGGCCCTACCATACCGGAGCAATATGGCGGCGGCGGGCTCGATTATATTTCTTATGGTTTAATGATGCAGGAATTGGAGCGTGGCGATAGTGGCGTACGCAGCACAGCAAGTGTACAGGGCAGTCTGGTGATGTTTCCTATTTATGCTTATGGAAGCGAAGAACAACGAAATAAATATTTACCAAAGTTGGCCAGCGGCGAATGGCTGGGTTGTTTTGGATTAACCGAACCCAACCATGGCAGCGACCCCAGCAGTATGCTCACCAATATTAAGGATGCCGGCGACCATGTAATTTTAAATGGCGCTAAAATGTGGATTAGCAATGCACCGTTTGCACAAGTTGCTGTGGTATGGGCAAAAGATGAAGAAGGAGTGGTAAGAGGGTTGGTAGTTGAAAGAGGTATGGAAGGTTTTAGCACACCTACTACTCATGGCAAATGGAGCCTGCGTGCAAGTGCAACCGGCGAACTGGTTTTTGATAATGTAAAAGTTCCTAAAGAAAATATTTTTCCCAATGTAAAAGGATTAAAAGGACCATTAGGTTGCTTAACAAAAGCTCGCTATGGTATTGCCTGGGGAGCAGTGGGTGCAGCTATGGATTGTTATCACATTGCTTTGGAGTATAGCAAAGAAAGAATTCAGTTTGGTAAACCCATTGGCGGATTTCAATTGCAACAAAAAAAACTGGCCGAAATGGTAACCGAAATCACCAAGGCACAGTTGCTCAACTGGCGATTAGGTGTGTTAATGAACGAAGGTAAAGTAACGCCACAGCAAGTAAGTATGGCTAAAAGAAACGCCTGCGAAATTGCCACCAACATTTGCCGTGATGCCCGCCAAATGCTGGGCGGAATGGGCATTACAGGCGAATACCCTGTAATGCGCCACATGATGAACTTAGAAAGTGTAATCACTTACGAAGGCACTCATGATATTCATTTGCTGATAACGGGGATGGATGTAACGGGGATGAATGCGTTTAAATAATGGATAATGGATAATGGATAATGTAGAATGGATTTTTGTTATTCACCTATTGAAAATATTACAAAATGAAAGCAGATAATCCTATTGAGACTAAGAGTTTTGAATTTGCTGTGAGGGTTGTTAAGCTTTATAAACATTTAACGGAAACTAAGAAGGAATTTGTTTTGAGTAAGCAGTTGCTTCGTTCGGGTACTTCTATTGGCGCAAATGTTAGCGAAGGGCTTCAAGGAATGTCGAAGAAAGATTTTGTGGCAAAATTAAGCCATTGCATTAAAGGAGGCGCAGGAAACTAACTATTGGTTACGATTATTAAAAGAATCAAGTTATATCTCTGAAAATGAATTTGGAAGCATAGAGCCAAACCTAATTGAACTTATAAAAATACTTACAGCAATTTTGAAATCCAGTAGAGAAAAAAACAGTACAACATAATTTAATTATACATTATACATTCTTAATTATACATTATATGAACATTTCGGTAATAGGCGCCGGTACTATGGGTAATGGCATTGCACATGTATTTGCACAGGCTGGTTTTAAGGTAAATTTAATAGATGTAAATGCGGCTCAATTGCAAAAAGCATTAACTACTATAGATAAAAATTTAGACAGACAGATTGCAAAAGGCAGTTTAACTACCGAACAAAAAACCAATACCCTTGCTAATATTACTACCGTTAATTCAATTGCGAATGGTGTAAAAAATGCCGACTTGGTAGTGGAAGCAGCTACAGAAAACACCGAATTGAAATTGCAAATTTTTAAACAGATGGATGAAAATGCGCCAGAAGGATGTATCCTTGCTACCAACACTTCATCTATTTCTATTACTAAAATTGCAGCAGTTACCAAAAGGCCCGAATTGGTAATTGGCATGCACTTTATGAACCCGGTACCGGTAATGAAACTGGTTGAAATTATTAATGGCTATGCAACCAAAAAAGAAGTAACCGAAACAATTGTTGCACTGAGTAAACAGTTGGGTAAAGTACCCTGCGCTGTTAACGATTATCCCGGCTTTATTGCCAACCGTATTTTAATGCCCATGATTAATGAAGCTATTTACAGCTTGTACGAAGGCGTGGCAGGCGTTGAAGAAATTGATACCGTAATGAAACTGGGCATGGCTCATCCCATGGGGCCTTTGCAATTAGCCGATTTTATTGGCCTGGATGTTTGCCATAGTATATTAAAAGTTTTGCAAGATGGATTTGGCAATCCAAAGTATGCGCCCTGCCCCTTGCTGGTGAATATGGTATTGGCAGGTAAATTGGGTGCAAAAAGCGGTGAAGGATTTTATACATATTCTGCCGGCAGTAAAGAGTTGGTAGTGAGTGAAAGTTTTGAAAAGTGAAACTCAACCTGACTAAGATAAAAAAAACAGCAACCACTTGCTGTTTTTTTTGCATCTACAATTGATTAAATCCGGGAATGACAAAATGAAAAATGCGCCAATAAGTTTCATCTATTTCCCTGCGTTGGTATAATTTGAAGGGCCCTTCAAAATGCATGTATTCGCCATTCTCCAATTGTGCATCGTATTTATACATTCCTTCGGAGAAGCCCATAAAACTGCCATCGGGTTGCCCATCCACCTTAATGTTGTCAATATTATATCCATCGTTGTTAAAGGCTACAAAACAATCGGAAAACAATTTTATTTTTTCATATACTTCATTCCTCGTTAAATTACTTCCATTGGCACTTAAAAATTCGGAAGCCATTTGGCCCGAATATTCATTAAACTTCATAAAAAGCCAATCTTCAAAAAACAAATGAGTATTCTTTTTTATTGCTTCTTCATTGTTGGGAAAATCTTCTTCGTAAATAAAATTCCAAATCATACCGGGGAAAATATCTTTCTCTACTTCTTTTTGAAAAACCCGTTCTGTAATGTACTTATACACGGCTTCGTTGCTATAGGGTCCATATTCAAAATGAATGGCAATATTATTTTGTTGAAGTAATTTTTTTAAACGCTTTAATTCTGTTTCTAGTTGTTTTGAAGATATATTTTCAAGCAAAGTAAATGGAGGCTTCCCTATTTTCTCAAAAATGCTTATAGCAGTATGATCTCCGCTTGCAAATTGATCTTCCACTGCAATAACATTTTTCAAAAACTTGTTTTCAACCTCCGGTGGAATTTCATGTTCCGAATGCATTTGAAAATCATTTCCAAACTGAGCCATTAGCTTTAAGCGAAGCAATTCGTTTTCAATTCTCAAATGTTCTTCCTCATTGTCCGAAAATTTTTCTTCGTTTTCCATACTCATAGTTTTGTTATTTTAAGTTATTCTTATTATCTATTTCTCCAAACACAATATTTACTTTATAACCCAAAGGGGCATAATACCTGTTTAAAGTATTGTTTATATTTTCCTGAGCTAATTTTATATAAGCAGCATTGTTTACTAAGGTAGCATTGGCTGCTGCATACATATCTTTTTGTGCTTTTACAAATGCATCTACAGTTATGGTACTAAACAATCCGGTTTGTTGCATGTTATCCATTTTATCTAAGCGAAGTTGCATGCTCAATAATTTTACCGGGGGAAGCTGCAGGGTAACCGTTTGTGCTTTTTTATCAATTTCTATTTTTTGGTTACTCATATCCACCCCATATTTTGCTTCGTAGGGCACAGTAACCTGCAAAGTATTTTCGGCAAAATAATTTTTTACTTTATTCCAAAAGCCTGCGTTATCACCTTTGTTGGTAACGGTAATTTTGGTGGTTCCATTTACTTCCAATGAAGATAGCTGTGCTATTTGCTTTACTATTTCTACATTTTGAATAATATCTGTTTTAGTTTGTCCTGCTCCATTTTTTTTGCCTAATAAATAAAATGCAAGTGCCACTGCAATTACCAATATTAAAACTACTAATCCGTTTTTCATTTATGGTGTTTTTTTATTTTTGGCTGAACTAAATCGTAACTATGATTAATCCAATCTTTAATTAAACTTGTTTTGAGCCCCTGCACCACAATAGTATTCCAATGTTTTTTATTCATGTGATAGCCGGAAAAAACATTCTGAGGAAACTCATCCCTTAATTGCAATGCTTTATCGGGATTACACTTGACATTAAGACTTAGTTCGACTTCATCTAATCCAATTAACAAAAATATTTTTTCATTTGTTTTAAAAACTAAGGTATCGCCTCCAAATGGAAAACATTCTATTACATCTTGCTTCGATAATGCAAATTCTCTTATTTCTTCCACATTCATTGTATAAAGTTAATTGAAAAAAAAGAGGGAATACAAGCCTGCACTCCCTCCAAAAAAATAAGTAATTAAAGTTTATCTCAAAATTGTAAGATCGGTTTTAATGGATACTTTTTTACCGGTGATAAAGGTGAAATCTACTACTGCATAGTAAGTTCCATCCGGTATGGGCTTGTTATTATAAGTACCATTCCATTTATTCCGATAGTTCTTATCTCTAAACACTAAGCTACCATACCTGTTAAATACATTAACGGTTACATTGCTTAAGCAATCGTAAGAATCATATACCTCCCAGGTTTCATTAATTCCATCACCATTTGGAGTAAAGGCATTTTTAACCCTTACACAATAAGGAATAACGGTAATCAAAATATCATCCTGGGCAATGCAACCCATACTGTTAGTAACCGAAATGGTAAAAGTAGTAGTGGTGGTTGGGCTTGCTATAGGATTTAAAATATTGGTACTGTTTAATCCGGTAGCCGGGGTCCATGTAATAGAAGTAGGTGTTTCACTTGCAACTGCCAGCAATTGTGCGGCACCACCTGAAACGATGCTTCTATCGGAGCCTGCGTTTACCGTCATTTCTGGAATAATTACAACTGAAGCCTGATTGGTAGTAGTACATCCTAATGAATCTCGTGTAGTAATGGTATATGTACCTTCATTTGCAATAAACTCATTGGAAGATTGGAACACACCGGGGTTACTGCTAATACTGTATTCAAAAGGTGCAATACCCGAAAGATTGCTTACGGTAATTCTTCCAGTTCTGGTACAAATAATTTGTGCAACGGTAACTTCCGACCTTACGGTATCAACCGTTAACCTTACTAATGCCGTATCGGTACAGCCGGTTGTATTGGCAGACACTAACATATAAGTTCCTGAAACATTTACCGCAGCAGGGTTTGAAACCGATTGACCACCCAATGTCCAGGTATTTGTTAGGTTGGTAGTATTGTAAATGGTTGTAAGGTTGGCAGTAGAGCCGGCACAAATTTTAAATGCAGTATCGGCACCTAAAGAAGGCCTTGGAGCAACCGTTACAATTGTTGTATCAAAACAGGTTTGTCCTGCAGGGGTTGTTGCCGTAACAGTATAAACGTATTGACCGGGCGCAGTTGGAGCAATTACAGCAGTTGGGTTTTGTTGTGTTGATGTGAAGCAGTTTGGCCCAATCCAGCTATAGGTTGCATTGGGAACCGTTGAACTGGTAAGGTTCAATAAGCCGTTTGAACAAACCGGTCCATTGTTGCCGGCAGAAAGATTACAAACAATTGCACAGGTGCTTGAGCCTGTTCCTCCGGTTTGCTGATATGTAATAGTACCAGGTTGGTCGCTAAAGTTGGTTACTAAGAACAAATAAAACTGACCAGCTACTGCATTAGGAATATCTACAACCTCAATAGGTGCAGCAGAGTAACTACAATCCACAATATTAGAAGCAGATATACCGGTACATGTAGCCGCAAGACTATTAAATGGACCCCACACTACAAAGTCAACATCTATACCGGTTCCGGTAGTAGTTTGCTGAGATATGGTAATTTGAATACTGCCTGAGTTTTGAATTTGTAAATAATAATAAGTGGGATTAGGTATTGTGAATAAGCAACCATATACACCGCTTCCACTTGTATTGGGCTGCCCGGTAATATTTGGTACAGTGTAGGGTGTGGTGCTGGTACAAAAGGCTTGCGCTGTTTGACAACTGGAAGCCGGTGGTGGGGGTGGTGGCACTTGTGCACAAATGCTGAATGTTCCGGGGTTATCGTTACCAAATTCCCAAAACCGTACCCATAATGTATCACCGGGAGTTAATCCTGTTCTGCTAATGCGTGGCATTAACCCATTGGCGCTACCATCATCATCACACACAACTAAAGTAAGATTATTGCAAGTGCCTGTATAGATGGCCATACCGCCATCGGTAATTACTCCATCGTCGCTATCTAAAATGATAGAACCTGTGCAAGGTACTACTACTTTAAACCAAACATCACCCCCTTGATAGCTGGCACATCCCGGAGCAGGTACTCCTGGAGTGGCAAGTGCGGATTGGGTGGTAAACTGCTGAAAATTACATGCTCCATTTTCCGAAGCAGTCAAAAGAATAGCATTACAAGGGTTGTCGTTTGAAGGAGGTGGAGGAGGAGTTCCTACGCAAATATTGAAATTGGCAAAACTGGTTACAGTTGCTGTATAAGTCCATACTCTTACATAATAGGTTTGCCCTACTGTTAAACCGCCCACCGCCATAGTATTAGGATCGGAGCAAATCATTTGAGTAAGTGCTGCACATGAAGCACCGTTATATAAAGCCATTGCCATATCGGTAACATTGCCTGTAACATTTAAAAGGCTTACTACATGCTGAGGACTGGTAGCCACAAAAGAATACCAAACATCATCGTTTACACCGGTTGCCCCACATGAAGGAGCAGGTACTCCGGTAGAAGGCAAAGCCGATGCGGTAGTTCCGGCTGTAACTGTACCACAGGCCAAATCGGGGTTTACCGTTAAACTTATAGCAGCACTACAATTATCATTTGCAGGTGGTGGTGGTGGAGTACCTATACAAAGTGTAAAGTTGGCATATAAGTTAGCTGTAGCAGTGGAAGTATAAACTCTTACATAATAAGTTTGACCTGCAGTAAGGCCTGAAGCTATCATATCTAAACCGGTTACACATTGTACCTGTGTAAGGGCTGCACAAGAAGCACCACTATAAACAGACATTGCCATACCGGTGGTTGTACCTGTAACGCCNNCACTACAAGTAGGTGCAGGTACACCTACAGATGGGGTTGCACTCTGAGTAGAACCTGTAACAGTTTGTGCACAAGAATAATCCGGATTTACCGGAACCGAAATAGCTCCTGAGCAGTTGTCATTTACCGGTGGTGGTGGTGGAGTTGTTACGCATATACTAAATGTGCCCTGAACATTTCCACCATACTCCCAAAACCTTACAAAAATGATATCGCCCGGTGTAAGACCCGATCTTGTAATCATGGGCATTAAACCATTTGGGCTGTCATCATCATCACACTCTATCAAATTCATTGTATTACAATCGCCGCTATAAATAGCCATGCCGCCATCGGTGATTGTACCGTCATCGGTATCAATAATAATAGCACCGCCCGGAGGAACCGTAATTTGAAACCATACATCGCCACCAGCAAAACTGGCACAGCCGGGTGCAGGATATCCTGTAGAAGGGGTAGAGTTAACATTAGTAAATTGCTGATAAATACAGGTTGCATTGATGGGCAACACGGTTGCAGCACAGGGGTCGTCGTTCATGGGCGGCTGCGCAAAACTTTTAAATCCCTGTAAACAAAACAGAAGGCACAATACAATAATGCCGATGTTTTTTTTGTTGAATAACATTGCTGGTATATTTATAAAATTCATTGTTGAAAAGAATTAATTGATAAAATAGTTAATGCAGTAAGATTAATTTTCAGACTTTTTTAAATCGAATCTTAAACCTACTTCATGAGCTCCTGAATTACCGGTAAAAATGCTAATGGGTGTTTGATAATAATCGTAGCTATAAGTAAGGCCTGCTCTTTTCAATATTTTTACACCTGCCTGCAAACTCCAGAATTGATCAATCCTCCAGTTTAAACCCCACCATATTTTTTCCTGGTAATTTACCAGCATTCCAAATTCATATTCGCTGGGAGAGTTTTCAATAACCCGTACTAAGGCATTTGGAATAAGGTAAATATTATCCCCGGTTTGAATTTTATAGTTTGCATTAAAATTATAATGTCTGTAAAGCTTGCCTGCCTTGGTTGCATTGGGTACATCTGCCAATTGTAATTTTGATTGTATTAACTGGCTTACAGCGGCGCCTGCACTAAATTTTCCATTGGTAAAATATAAGCCTGCACCTGCATCAATAGCCACTTTATTTTCGGCGCCGGCCAGAGCGGGGTCACTTCCTAAAGAAGCATCTATTTTACTTTTGTCAATGGCATATTGCAAGCCCCTTACTTCGAGACCAATGCCAAACTTATTTTTTTCATTTTGAGAAATGATGTGTTTGGAGAAAGCCAATTGGATACCGGTACGACTGGTGGGGCCTGTTTCGTCCCGATAAATGTATGCGCCCATGCCCGATTTTAGTTTGGCTAAATTAGCATCCCCATAAACCATATAGGTTTTTGGGTTGCCCGGAAATGAAGACCACATGCTTCTAAAAGACAGGCCAATCATATCCTTATTAGCTATGCCTGCTGCACCTGGATTGTACATGGCATTGTGCTGTAAGTATTGGCTTGTAAAATGTAATTGTTGCGCCGAAAGGCTGCTAATGGAGGCAAAAAATAGTAGTAAGAGTGTAAATTTTTTCATGATAGGCATTTGTATTAGTGGGCACTAAAAATATAACAAAATGTTAAAAACCCACAATTTTACGATGACTTATCACAATAATTTTTCCACAGTTACGTTGCGAATACTTTCTAAGCGATATAAAAATTCTTCTACCCTATTGAGCGCAACTCCCACATTTACAATACAAAACAGCATAGTTTCCTGCTGAAATATTACCCCACTTACCTGCTTAATGAGTACCTGCACTTCATTCATTTGAGTATAATCAAACTGAAGCGAAAATTTTTTAAGAATTGGCTTCTGCAAAACCGGTACTACCTGAAGTACCAGGGATGCAGCGGTTTTATACGCATTAATTAAGCCGGGTACACCTAATAAGGTTCCCCCAAAATAACGAACCACAACTATACATAAATCGGTGAGTTTTTTACTATCTATCTGACCAAGTATTGGCCTTCCGGCTGTGCCGGATGGTTCTCCATCGTCGCTCACTCTATATTGATTTCCATCTAAACCTAACCGATAAGCAAAACAATGATGCACCGCTTTGGGATGCTCAGCTTTTAACTCCTTTAAAAAAGTTTTAAATTCATCAACCGTTTGTATGGGGGCAGCAAAAGCAATAAACCTGCTTCCACGGTCTTTAAATTCGGCCTGTGCCTTTTGTTCAATGGTAAAGTAAAATTCCAATTATGATTGTTGATTTTGATATTGGATAATTGTATCGGTTTGATGATTCCATTCCTGTTTTCTAATAGCAGTAGCCGGAATTACTGGAGCCGATACGCCTTGTTGCAATTGCATACTTGAATTGGTGATGATAAAACATTCATCCCATAAGTTTTTATAAAAGAAAGATTGTAGTAATTGTGTGCCCCCTTCTACTATTAACGATTGTATATTTTTTTCATACAGTATATTCATTAATTGCGGTAATACATCATGGGAATTCTCCATTCTTATGTAATGGACATTTTCTTCGACCCCCGATTTTATTTGATTAAAAATAAAAACAGGCGCATCATTATTTTTTATAGCTGCCGTTGGGGATAGTTCAAGATTTTTATCAATGGTAATTCTCAATGGGTTTTGTCCTGCCCACTTTCTTGTGGTTAATGCCGGGTTATCGTACAAGGCAGTATTTGCTCCAACCATAATGGCCGCTTCTTCTGCACGCATTTTGTGAACCCAATGTGTAGTAATTGAATTACTAATGGCAACCGCTTCATTATTTTTTTTTGCGATATAGCCATCGGCAGATTCTGCCCATTTTAAAATGATAAAGGGGCGTTTATTTTTATGAAAACAAAAAAAACGTTTATTCAAATCCAATGCTTGCTGTTGCAATACATTTTCTATTACTTCAATGCCGGCATCTTTCAACTTCTTTATGCCAAAGCCATTTACTTTTGAGAAAATATCTTTACAGCCAATTACTACCCTGGGAATTTTGTTTGCAATAATTAAATCGGCACAGGGTGGCGTTTTGCCATAATGAGCACAAGGTTCAAGTGAAACATATAATGTGCTTTTTGAAATAAGTACTTTATCCGAATCATTTACTGCTGCTATACAATTTACTTCTGCATGTGCAGCACCAAACAATTGATGATAGCCTTCGCCTATTATTCTATCTTCATACACAAATACAGCACCCACCATTGGATTGGGGGCAACTTTTCCGGCACCTAATTTCGCCAGTTCTATGCATCGGTTCATGAAAATGCTGTGTTCCATTGTGGCGCAAATTTAAGCAAGCAAAAATAAAGTAGGTTTGCAGTATGCAGTTAAGGCCTATTTACAATAATTTTTTAAAGGAACTCAAACTTATTTACGACCCTAATGAAGCCGAAGCCATTACCCATTTGATTTTTGAAGAATTGGCCTGCTTTAGCAAAGCTTCTTTAATTACTGAACCAAACAAAGAAGTTAACCCACAAAAAAATTTTCTTTTAGAAAATGCCTTGCATCTATTGAAACAAAATAAACCCGTTCAATATGTAATTGGGCATACCTGGTTTTATCAATTAAAATTTAAAGTGAATGAAGCGGTTTTAATTCCAAGGCCCGAAACAGAGGAATTGGTAAGCGAGGTAATTAGTTTTATTAATATTCATCACAAAAAAAATTGCTTAGATATTGGAACAGGCAGCGGTTGCATTCCCATCTCCATCAAAAAAAACATACCGGCTCTAAATATTTCGGCTATGGATGTAAGTTTAGATGCTTTGAAAGTGGCCAAAGAAAATGCGGCCTTCCATCACACCCAAATTAATTTTTTACATCACGATTTTTTAAATGAAAGCAAATGGCCTGCATTGGAAAATTTTGATGTAATAGTGAGCAATCCACCTTATATTCCAATAGTTGAAAAAACAATGTTAGCATCCAACGTAGCCGACAATGAACCTGCATTGGCTTTGTTTGTTCCTACCGACGACCCTTTATTGTTTTACAGAAAGATTGCAGCTTTTGCAAAAACCAATTTGAATAATGGTGGAGCTATTTTTATGGAAACCCATGTGGACTATGCACAGGATGTAGCACAACTATTTACTGAAAATGGTTTTAAGGCAACCGTAAAAAAAGATTTTTTTGAAAACGACCGGATAGTAATTGCTAATCTGTTCCGCTAACTGTAGCAGAGGTAGTAGCGCCAAGCTTGCGGGCTACCTTCATCACATTTACTATTTCGTTCCAGGGTGCTGTAGAATCTGCATTAATNNCCTACAAAAATTTGCCGGTCTTTACTTACACTCACTACCACACTTTGTTTTTGTTTGGTATCGCTTTTTGCACGAGGCACACTCATCTTAATTACATTGGGATTTGCCAATGTGGAAATCATTAAGAAGAACATTAATAAAATAAATAAAATATCGTTGAGCGGACCGGTATCCACTTCATTGTGTTCTTCCCTAAATCTATTTCTTCTTAATGACATATTTTATATTACTCAAAATTCAAAAAAAATCAACTTCCCATATACAACGCTCTACACTCCATTACCTCGTTGGTTCCTGCAAAATATCAATAAACTCGCTGCTGGCGGCCTCCATCCTATTGGCCATTCTGTTTATTTGAGTATCTAAAAAACTATAACCCAGGTAAGCCAGCATACCAATTATAAGCCCTGTGGCCGAAGTAATCAATTTAATATACATGGCATCGGCAATTTGACTAATGGAAGGATTGCTGATGGTAGCAAAATCTTTCAAAAGCAAAACAAGCCCAACTATAGTTCCCACAAAACCAAATAATGGAGCTATACGTGCAATCACCGAAAGCATGGTAAGATTTTTCTCCAGTTTATACAATTCCAGTTTGCCAACATTATCCATAGCATTTTCAATAGCATCAATTGGTTTGCCTACTCTTTGCAAGCCCTTATCAATCATTTTAGCCACCGGGTTGCTGGTATTTTTAGCAAGGCTTCTTGCTGCGGTAATATTACCACTGGTTACATGATCTCTTATGATGCTCATAAAATTTTCATCAATCTGCCCGGCTTTTTTAATTACTAAAAATCTTTCAAAGAAAAAGAATACAGCCAGGGCAAATAATAAAAACAATGGAATCATTATGGGGCCGCCCTTGCTTAATAAACTCCAAATAGTTTCTGATTGTGCTACGGTGGCTGCTGCGGCGGCGGTACTATCTGCCTGTAATAGAATATCGAACATAATTTTTTTAAATTGCCGGGTTGTTTAAGTTTCTATTTTAAAGAGTTATCTGCAAAAAACGAAACTATGCAAAAATAACCCTACAATAAACTGTTAATCTTATTTTTTAAAATAAAAAAGCCGGCGTTTAAGCCGGCATCCATTTATTTTCTTGCATCATTTTGTTGAAGCGCCATTAATTGGCGCATAGTTTTATCCATGCCTTCGCTGCTTCCATCTAAAAATATCACATTGCCCTTTCCATATTCAGCAAAATTTTTAATGGCTTCGGTCCACATACTAAACAAAATTACATTGGTATCTAAGTTGGCCTGCTTCATTTCTGCTGCCGCCATGCTCATACCCTTTGCTACTTCTTCTCTAAACAAAGCCACACCCTGCCCACGCAATTGTGCTGCCTGTCTTTCGGCCTCTGCTGCAATTTTTATGGAGTTACCTTCTGCCTCGGCGGATTTTGTTTTTGTAATAAGCAATGCCTGGCCTTCGTTTTCTGCAGCCGCTTTTAAATTATTACTTGCCACTACCTTGCTCATACTTTCTATAATGGCCTGGTCAAAAGTGATGTCGTTTATTTGCAAATCTTGCAAATGGTAACCCCATTCTTCCAACGATGCATCAACATGTTCTTTTACAAACTCTACAATATCTCTTCTTAATCCCAAAATTTCACTTTGCCTTTTAGTGGCTACAAATGCACGAATATTTCCTTCAATGGTACGAACCAATGCCTGCATTAAATCTTTGTCGCTAATAAATTTAAACGCCACTTTTTGAATGGTGGCTTCATCCGAATTTTGTACAGAATACAACAACATTGACTTAAAATAAACATTTGCCTGGTCAATGGTTACCGCCTGAAACTCCAGTTCTACCGAACGATTTTGGATACTCACTCTTTTATATACTTGGTCAATTACCGGAATTTTAAACCGTAGCCCCGGAGTACGTATGCCCACATATTTTCCAAATCGGGTAATAACGGCAATGGTTCCCTGGTTAACGGTAAACAGTCCGCTAAAAATTAAAAATGCTACCAAAATAAATGGCCAATAGCTAATTACAAAATCCATAGTTGTATAATTTTAAATGAAGATAATAAATTGTAGGTAGTATTTAGTAGAGAGTAGTTAGTAGGTAGTTGTTAGCTTTTTTCTTCCCAAATAGCTGCCAAGTGTACCAAAGTTTCCACCGCTTTTTCCATATCCTTTACTCCCACCCATTCTAATTTGCTGTGAATGTTTTGCATGCCTGTAAAAATATTTGGGCAAGGCAATCCCATATAACTCAGGCGGCTGCCATCGGTGCCGCCCCTGATGCTTTCTTTAATAACGGTGAGTCCTGCACGCTGAATTGCTTCGGCTGCATTATCCACCACCGCCGGATGATGAATTAAAATGTCTTTCATATTGCGGTACTGTTCCTGTACAGCATATTCAAAACTTGCACTGGTATGTTTTGCCAGCACCGTCTCTGCTATTTGTTTTAATTTGGCATGATGATTTTTTAATTCGGCTGTTTTAAAATCTCTTACAATAAAACCAATAGTTGTTTTTTCTGCAATGCCATTTAACGAAACCGGATGCACAAAACCCTGCATCCCTTCTGTAGTTTCGGGGCTCCATTCATTGGTGGGCAAAGCTGCCAAAATTTCTCCGGCAATTTTCATGGCATTCACCAATTTGTTTTTGGCATAGCCCGGATGTGCTATCACACCATGAATGGTAATGGTTGCTGCATCGGCACTAAATGTTTCATCTTCCAAACTACCGGCTTCGCCACCATCCAAAGTATAACCATATTGCGCTCCTATTTTTTGCATATCAATTTTTGCCGTGCCCTTGCCTACTTCTTCATCTGGCGTAAAAACTATTTTTATTTCCCCATGTTTTACTGAGGGGTTATCCAGCAAGGTTTGAACCGTTTGCATAATAATGGCAACACCTGCTTTATCGTCGGCACCCAGCAAAGTGTTTCCGCTTGCGGTGATAATATCAAAACCAATATGGTTTTTTAAATACTCATTTTTTGAAACAGTCAATACCTGGGTTGGGTCATCGGGCAACACAATATCTGCAGCATTATAATTTTTATGCAAGATGGGTTTTACATTGGTTCCGCTACAATCGGGTGCTGTATCTACATGCGAGCAATAACAAATGGTTGGGATATTTTTTTTATCGCTATTGGATGGAATGCTTGCATATACATATCCAAAATCGTCGGTAATTACATTTTGTAAACCCATTTGTTTTAACTCTTCAAACAAAATAATGCTGAGTGTTTTTTGTTTTTGAGTTGTAGGATGGTTATTACTTTCGGGGTCGCTCTGTGTATCTATTTGTACATAGTGCATAAAGCGATTGGTAAGTGCAGTTATATCAATTTTCATAAAAAAGAAATATGAAATGTAAAATAAGGAATAAGAAATTAATTGGGTTAATCAATTAATTAAGAAATTATTTCCGGGTCTGACCTT
>DEHT01000052.1 GCA_002352045.1 Chitinophagaceae bacterium UBA2793
AGTTGAGAGTTTGAAAAACCTGGCGGGTTTGCTTCGGATAAATTGGGCAATAGATAATGTTGCGGTTTGCTTTGCCCCGACCTTTAGGTCGGGGGAAAATAAACAATAGTAGTTGTAACCGGGCTTTAGCCCAATAGTATAAATCTTATAGAGTCAACAATCACAAAAAAAAATATTTATGAAACAATTGCGAATTTTTTTGCTACTCATTTCAATGGCTGCTGCATTTACTAGCATTGCTCAGCAACCTGCTTATTGGAACGATATTCAAAAATTTAAACAAGCCGACAGCATTGCCTTTCCCAAACAAAACCAAATTCTTTTTGTGGGTAGCTCTTCCTTTACCATGTGGAAAGATGTACAAAGTTATTTTACTGCTTACCCTATCCTTAACCGGGGTTTTGGTGGTTCTACATTAGAAGATGTAATTCGATATGCCAATGATATTATTTTGCCGTACAATCCAAAGCAGATAGTTATATACTGCGGCGAAAACGATTTGGCTGCCGATGAAAACCTAATGCCGGCTCAGGCAGCAGAAAGATTTTTTAAACTCTTTGAATTAATAAGAGCAAAATATAAAAAGGTACCTATTGCTTATGTAGCTATGAAGCCAAGCCCNNGATAACCTTCACATGAACAAGAAGGGTTATGATATTTGGCAGAAAATTATTCAGCCTTATTTAAAAAAATAAAGGGGCTTTAATGCTGCCCATGGCGATAAAGATGAAGTGATTGCGACGCCACGCTGCTGCTATGGAAACAATAGTTGGTATTATAATAAATTACAACAACAGAATAAATAATAACAGATGAAAAAGAAAATTTGCCTATTGACATCATTGCTTGTTTTAATGGTTAGCATTGGTTTTGCTCAAAAGCCCGATGCTTTGAAGATGAAAATTTTTGTAGATGCATTGATGAAAAAAATGACGCTGGATGAAAAAATTGGTCAGCTCAATCTTCCGGGTTCAGGCGATATTGTTACCGGCCAGGCTCAAAGCTCCGACATTGGAAAAAAAATTAAAGCCGGCCAGGTTGGTGGTTTGTTTAATATTAAAGGAGTAGAAAAAATTAAAGAAGTGCAAAGGGTAGCGGTGGAAGAAAGCAGGTTAAAAATTCCCTTGTTGTTTGGCATGGATGTAATACATGGTTATCAAACTACTTTTCCAATTCCGCTTGCATTAAGTTGTGTTTGGGATATGAATTTAATTGAACAAAGTGCAAGAATAGCAGCCGTAGAAGCAAGTGCCAGCGGCATTAACTGGACCTTTAGTCCCATGGTGGATATTAGCCGTGATCCACGCTGGGGCCGCATTTCGGAAGGCAGTGGTGAAGATGCTTACTTGGGTGCACAAATTGCAAAAGCAATGGTAAAAGGTTACCAGGGCGATTTTAGTAAGAATAGTAATATAATGGCTTGCGTAAAACATTATGCATTGTATGGTGCAGCCGAAGCAGGCAGAGATTACAATACCACCGATATGAGCCGGGTAAGAATGTTTAACGAATATATGCCGCCTTATAAAGCGGCAGTGGATGCAGGCGTTGGATCGGTGATGGCATCTTTTAATGAAGTGGATGGCATACCTGCAACCGGTAATAAATATTTAATGACCGATGTGCTACGCAAGCAATGGGGCTTTAAAGGTTTTGTGGTTACAGATTATACCGGCATCAACGAAATGATAGATCATGGTATGGGTAATTTGCAGCAGGTATCGGCACTGGCTTTAAATGCAGGTATAGATATGGATATGGTGGGCGAAGGTTTTTTGCTCACGCTAAAAAAATCGTTGCAGGAAGGAAAAGTTACATTGAAACAAATTGATGCTGCCTGCCGGTTGATATTAGAAGCAAAATATAAACTGGGTTTATTTGCCAATCCGTACAAGTTTTGCGATGTGGCCAGAAGCAAAAGCGAAGTATATACAGCAGCGCATATTGAGGCGGCAAGGTCAATTGCTGCCGAAAGTTTTGTGTTGTTAAAGAATGATAATAATTTATTGCCTTTAAAAAAAGCAGGCAAAATTGCATTGATAGGTCCATTGGCCAATACCAAAGAAAATATGCCCGGCACCTGGAGCGTAGCTACCGATTTAAAAACAGCCATAGCGGTTAAAGACGGTTTGGAAAAAGCTGTAGGCAACAATGCTCAAATTTTATATGCAAAGGGTTCAAAATTGTCAAGCGACAGCAATTTTGAAAAAAGAGGTACTATGTTTGGAAGAGAGCTGGCGCCCGATAACAGAAGCGAGGAAGACCTGTTGAAAGAAGCATTGGAAGTAGCCAATAAAAGCGATGTAATTGTAGCCACATTGGGCGAAGCTTCGGAAATGAGTGGCGAAAGCAGCAGCCGCAGCAATATTGATATTCCGGAAACACAAAAAAAATTATTAGCTGCATTGTTGAAAACAGGCAAGCCCGTAGTATTGGTTTTATTTGCAGGAAGGCCCATGACCTTAACCTGGGAACAGGCCAATGTACCTGCTATTTTAAATGTGTGGTTTGCAGGTAGCGAAGCAGGTAATGCCATAGCCGATGTATTGTTTGGAGATGTAAATCCTTCGGGAAAGTTAAGTACTACTTTTCCGCAAAACGTAGGACAAATTCCATTGTTTTATAATCATAAAAATACAGGCCGTCCTTTGGCCGAAGGAAAATGGTTCGAAAAATTCCGCAGCAATTATTTGGATGTAAGCAATGAGCCACTGTATCCGTTTGGATATGGATTGAGCTACAGCAATTTTGCGTACAGTGATATTACCCTTAGCAATAAAAACTTAAAAGGCAATCAAACCTTAACTGCCACAGTTACCGTTACCAACAAGAGTAATGTAGATGGTAAAGAAGTGGTTCAATTATATATAAGAGATATGGTAGGCAGCTCTACCAGGCCGGTAAAAGAATTAAAAGGATTTCAAAAGGTTTTAATAAAAGCAGGGGAAAGTAAACAAATAGTTTTCCGAATAACACAGGAGGACCTTAAATTTTATAACTACCATTTAAAGTACGATTGGGAACCCGGTGAATTTAAAATAATGATTGGGGGCAATTCAAAAGATGTAAAAGCTGCTATGGTAAACTGGGTAAAATAAAAAGCTATATTTTTTTGTAAGCCAATACGATTTTTTGTATTGGCTTTTTTTGTGATAGAATTGTAGCACTATTCATAAAGGTTTCTAACAGTTTGATGTAGTATTGATGTAGTGAATTATACGGTCCGCTTGTTTCAGCCATTTAATTTTGCTTAAATGCTTTGAAATATGTATCTAAAAAAAATAATCAGTGTTGTGCTTTTATTGCTGACATCTTTTAGCAGTATTGCTCAAAAGGGTTCAAAAAAATCAATTGATCAAAAAGTTGATTCAGTTTTACAACTTATGACCCTTGCCGAAAAAGTAGGACAAATGACACAGTACAGCAACGATTTTGCAGAAACAGGCCCCATAACAAAAGATGGCGACAAAAAAGAAAAAGTTCGCCAGGGAATGGTGGGTTCTTATTTAAATATTTATGGTGCAGCCCGTACCCGAAGCTTGCAGGAAATTGCCATGCAAAGCCGATTAAAAATTCCTTTGCTTTTTGGACAGGATGTTATCCATGGATTTAGAACCATTTTTCCATTACCATTAGCCGAAGCGGCTTCATGGGATTTAGCAGCTATAGAAAAAAGTGCACGCATTGCAGCTATTGAAGCATCGGCACAAGGCATTCACTGGACCTTTGCACCCATGGTGGATATTGGTAGGGATCCACGCTGGGGTCGTGTAATGGAAGGCGCCGGGGAAGATACTTACCTGGGCTCTTTAATTGCAACCGCAAGAGTAAAAGGTTTTCAGGGCAAGGGTTTGGGAAATACAGATGCTGTAATGGCTTGCGCCAAACATTTTGCTGCCTATGGTGCAGCCGTGGGCGGTAGAGATTACAATAGTGTTGACATGAGCCTGATGCAACTGAATGAAATTTATTTGCCACCGTTTAAAGCTGCTGCAAAAGCAGGTGCGGCTACTTTTATGAATGCTTTCAACGATATTAACGGAATACCGGCTACAGGCAATAAATACATTCAAAGAGAATTGCTCAAAGATGCCTGGGGGTTTAAAGGTTTTGTGGTGAGCGACTGGGGCAGTATTGGAGAAATGATTCCGCACGGGTATGCAAAAGATAATTACGATGCTGCATTAAAAGCTATTAGCGCCGGCAGCGATATGGATATGGAAAGCCGTAGCTACATACAGCATCTTGAAAAATTAGTGAAGGATAAAAAAGTAAATATTGCGTTGGTAGATGATGCGGTAAAAAGAATTCTTCGCAAAAAATTTGAAATGGGTTTGTTTGATGATCCTTATCGTTTTAGCAATCTACAAAGGNNCAAAGGGAACAGGCTCAATGGAACAATGCCGAACACATAAACGCTGCAAGAGATATCGCAAAGAAAAGTATTGTGCTGTTGAAAAATGAAAACAATATTTTGCCTTTGCCTAAGCAGGGAAAAACCATTGCATTTATTGGTCCGTTTGTAAAGGCCATAAGCGATCACAATGGTTTTTGGAGTTTCGATTGGCCCGATGACAGCACACGCATCAGTACTATTTTTGATGCTGCTGCAAAAAAAGGAACCAATCAATTGTTGTATGCCAAAGGCTGTGGCATTACCGATAGTTCTAAGGCAGGTTTTGAAGAAGCGTTAGCCGTAGCAGTGCAAAGTGATATTATTGTATTTACCGCAGGAGAAAAAAGAGATATGAGCGGTGAAGCCAAAAGCCGTAGCAATCTTCAATTACCCGGTGTTCAGGAAGCACTTATCAAAGCGTTAGTAGCCACCGGAAAACCTGTTGTAGTAATGATTGCAGCAGGCCGCCCATTGGTATTTAATTATACTGCCAATAATGCAAACGCCATATTATACAATTGGTGGCTGGGAACACAAGCTGGTAATGCCATTGCAGATGTTTTGTTTGGTGATTACAATCCTGCTGCAAAACTTCCTATGACTTTTCCTAGAAACGAAGGGCAAATACCCATTTATTACAATCATTTCAAAACCGGGCGTCCTGCCAAAAACGATAGCGATTTTAATTATGTTTCTGCTTATATAGATGAGTTGAATTCGCCCCAATATCCTTTTGGTTTTGGATTGAGCTATACCCGTTTTGAATATGGCGAAATTCAATTGCTAAAAAAATCAATGTCTGCAAAAGAAAATTTGCAGGTAAAAATAACAGTAAAGAATACCGGAAATTATGCAGGCGAAGAAGTGGTGCAATTGTACATTAGAGATATGGTAGGCAGTGTGGTGAGGCCGGTAAAAGAATTAAAAAGTTTTCAAAAAATTTGGCTGAAAGCGGGCGAGAGCAAAGAACTTAGTTTTACCATAAAGCCCGATGATCTTAAGTTTTATAACAACGAAGTAAAATGGATAAATGAGCCCGGCGATTTTAAACTGTTTATTGGTGGCAACAGCAGGGATGTAAAAGAAGCCGATTTTATTTTGCAATAGAACTTCTCTATTTTCATCCAATAGGTATAATGCAGGTTGGATGGATTATATCGATTCTCCAAAAGTTAACAGGTTATCATCGGGGTGAGGTAGCGAAAATTCTTTTTACCCCTGGCCTTTTTTTTAAACAGCCGATGGGATGAATGGGAATTTTTTTTTCCATTTCTTCAAAATTATTGTATCGAATATCAACCTATCCAAAGTTATTGACAGGTTGCAGGTTATTATATTCTAAGAAATGAATTTCGATTCCGACTTTTTTAGCATTAAGTATCCTTCAAAATCATAAGGGCTTGCTGGCGAAAAACCCGGCAGCTCCATGTAATAATGATTGGTAGTTTCTTTATAGCGCATCGGCAATTTTGGATGCATGTGAGTGAGCATTTGATTTCTTAAAAACTTAGTTATTGTATCGGAAAGTATTTATCTTTCCTTTATTTACAAGATGCTTGTTTTTCATACGTTTTAGTGGTTTATTTTTTCTCATATTTGTTGTCTAATTGTTGCCTTGATTTGTTGCCCATGTTTCCCGGCAACAGAAATTCATTGACCAGGGTAAAATGAAAGGGAGTTTCCTTCGCTACTTTGAATATCTAATGAAGGAACGGAAAGACAGTCAAGGCAATTACGGCAATTGGGATATAGTTCAAACACATGAAGAAATATTGCAAGACTGATGTTTCTTTTACGCAATTTGATAAGGTATGGTTAGAAGGCTTAAAAGATTACCTGATGAAACAAGTTCATACAGCAGCCAATCAACCACTTTCTCAAAAATTCGCTATGCTCATATTTCGATAAAGTAAGAGCAGCACTTAAACAAGCATTGAAGGACGAAATAATACAGAGAAACCAGGAAGATACAATTGAAGGTATTAAATCCGGTGACTAATCTTTAAAAGCAAACAAAACCATGAGACTACAAAACAAAGTGGCCATCATTACCGGTGCAGCATCTGGCATGGGTGAAGCAATGGCTTATCTTTTTGCTGCCGAAGGCGCCAAAGTAACAGCCACCGATTTGCAAACAGAAAAGCTCAACAAAATTGTTGCTAAAATAAAAGAACAGGGCGGAGATGCCATTGGTATTACCCACAATGTTGCAGACCGCAAAGTGTGGACGGAACAGGTAGTTCCGCAAACCATCAAAGCTTTTGGCAAGATTGATATTCTCATTAACAATGCAGGCATATCGGTGCCAACTCCTTTTGAAGAACAAACCGATGAGCTTTGGGCAAAAACATACGCCATCAACTTAAACAGTGTTATGCTGGGCATGCAGGCCGTATTGCCTTTAATGAAAAAGCATGGAGGGAGCATTGTAAATATTTCTTCTATCGCTGCATTAACAGGTATGTCGGGCCCTGGTTCCTATACAGCATCCAAAGGCGCTGTATCTGCTATTACAAGAGCCGCAGCAGTAGATTGGGGAAGTTTTGGAATAAGAGTGAATGCTATTAATCCTGGTTATATTCTTACACCCATGAGTGAAGTTTTTCTTAACAACGAACAGTACAAAGCTGCATTAATGCCTGCCATTCCATTAAAGTCGTATGGCACTGCTGAGAGCATTGCACAGGCGGCTTTGTTTCTGGCTTCTGATGAGTCGGCTTATGTTACCGGGGTAAACCTTCCTGTTGATGGCGGTACTACAATTACATAAAATGTTACTCTCAAGGACACATTGCACAAATTGCAAAATGATATATTTGATGTTTCATCATCTGTGCATTTGTGGCATTTTTTAAAATAATTTAAGAGGGCCACAGACTGTTAATAGAACCGCTAATAAAAGCATCAATAGAAACAACAACATTTTTTTATAAACATAAATACCATTATAATGCCAGTAGATTTTAGATTAAAATCATTACCCTACCATGAGTTTAAAAACCTCTTTACCTTAACCGATTCAGCACTAAAAAAAATGGGCGCTACAAGAATGTTGGTAGATAAATTTCCGGGCTTTCCCTGTAGGGTAAGTTTGCAAGATGCAGAACCAGGCGAAGAAGTAATACTATTGCCGTACCAGCATCATAAAACCAATTCTCCTTACCAGGCAAGCGGGCCGATATTTGTTAGGAAAGTAGCCGCCACAGCCGTATTAAACACAAATGAAATTCCTGTAATGTTTAACCATCGGCTTTTATCATTGCGTGGTTATGATAAAAATGGCATTATGAAAGCTGCCGAAGTTATTGAAGGGAATACC
>DEHT01000051.1 GCA_002352045.1 Chitinophagaceae bacterium UBA2793
TACATGTATGTATGTGAAATAGTATTGAGAGACGGCAGCAAACTGGTTAAAAAAGGGTCGGTGAATCTTGTAAGGTAATACGCTAACAAAAAACCATAATGAAAAACTGTTTAATAAAAATATCATTCATCGTTTGTGCGCTGCTTGCACTTAAACGGCAGGCGGCAGCACAAAATCTTTCAAACCGGGGAAGAGATTTCTGGGTAGGGTATGGGCATCACCAATTTATGGAGCCAGGCCAATCTAATTCTCAGGAAATGATTTTATATCTAAGTGCGGAAAATACGGCCAATGTTACGGTACGTATTGAAGGAACAACTTGGATAAGAAATTATACTGTTCCTGCCGGAACAGTAATTGCTTCGGATCTCATTCCAAAAGCAGGTACAATTGATGCAAGATTGATTTCATTGCCATGTAGCTTTGTCCCACCAGGAACGCCCTGCGGCGGGGAAGGTGTTTTTACAAATAAGGGAATTCATATTACTAGCGATGTGCCCATAGTAGCCTATGCTCATATTTACGGCAGCGCATCTTCAGGGGCTACAATGTTAATGCCTGTTGAAACCTGGGGTTATTCTTATATGACGTTGAATAGCCGACAAAACTATGCGGCCAACTGTTTTTCCTGGGCGTATGTTATAGCACAGCACGATAATACTGTAGTTGAAGTTACTCCATCTCAGGTTACACGTTTTGGAAGACCGATAGGGGTGCCTTATACCGTAAATTTAAACAGAGGTGAAATTTATCAGTTTATGGCAGGGCCAGAAGGAGGTTCTACAAAGCCAGAATTAACAGGATCAAGAATAAGATCAATTGGAAATGCAACCGGCCAGTGTTATCCAGTGGCGGTTTTTTCGGGAAGCAGCCGTACTTCAAATCCTATCACCTGTGGGTCAGGAGGTGGANNGCGCCAACATCAAGGTCTACTTCTGCTTCAAATTTCATGACAAACTCATATAAAGTAATTGTAACCGACCCTACTACAATTGTAAGAAGAAATGGTGTACAAATTCCATTTGCCAGTTTGCAAAATGGAACTTTTTATTTTTTTGAAAGTAATACTGCTGATTATATTGAATCCGATAAACCCATAATGGTTGGGCAATTCATGACCGGAGGCGGTTGTATGGGTGGAGGAGTAGGCGACCCGGAGATGATGTATATAAGCCCTATTGAGCAAGGAATAAAAAGAATAGGGTTTTACAGAAATAACAGAGAAGCAATTACCACAAATTATTTAACACTCATTATTCCAACCTTAGGGTTAGGTTCTCTTTTAATAGATGGTTCGGCTTCATTCGATCATACCTACCCACATCCAAATTTAGCAGGGTATACAGTTGTTGTTAGAAGGTGGTCGGCTTCACAAGCACAAGCAAGGGCTCAAAGCGATTCCGCATTTACAGCCATTACTTATGGCCTTGGGAGTGTAGAAAGTTATGGATACAATGCCGGTACTTTCCTCAACAACCTCAATGCACTGGGCTCTGTTTACAATACTTTTGATACAGCCGCCAATGTAACCTCCCATCCATTCACCTGTACCAATACGCCATTTAAACTATCAACTTTATTAAGGTATCCTACAGCACCAACAAGAATAGAGTGGCAGTTAAGTACCGTTGGCGGGGGGCTAACGCCTAATACCGATGTAATTGATAATGCCCCAACGCCGGTGGGAACACAGGTTGTAAATGGCGTAACCTATTTTAAATACGAACTTCCGGGAACTTATACATTTACCACACCCGGCACATACAATATTCCCATATTGGTTACTCACCCAAGCATAGATAATTGCAATAACCGGGAAGAATTAAGTTTTGAAGTAGAAGTGCGAGGCAAACCTTCCACCAACTTCGCTATTAACCATACCGGTTGTTTATTAGATACGGTGCATTTTGTGGGCGAAACCACTTCGGCCAATGGGTTCAATTTAAATCAATGGTTATACACTTTTCATGATGCTACTACCAGTATTTCAAAAGATACTTCCAAATTATATGCGGCGCCGGGCACTTATAATGTAAACCTACGCATAGTAAGTACCGAAGGCTGTGTGGCAGATACTACCAAGCAGCTGGTAATAGGTTCTGCACCCGTATCGTCCTTTACAGCAGATGACCCTACCGTTTGCGAGGGTACGGCTATTAATTTCAACAGCACGACAGCTTATGCAGGCATTACCAATTATTACTGGGATTTTGGGGATGGCAGCATAGTTAATACTGCATCGTCTTCACCTCAATCGCATACCTATGCTACTTATGGTTCGTTTATAGTAAGACATGCCATTAGTGTAGGCCCGGTTTGCATAAGCGATACGGCAACTCAAACCGTTGTAGTAAGCGCCTTGCCCACCACTTCCTTTACTTATCCTGCCGGTTGTTTGCCGGCCACCGGTGTTGTTCAGTTTAACTCAACAGCTACCACACCCGATGGCCAAACCATCAGCAATCATTTATGGAATTTTGGCGACCCGCCAAGTGGTGCAAATAATACTTCTATTTTAGCCAACCCTTCACATACCTATCCCGGCTTTGGTAACTATACCATCACTTATCAAACCACTACCAACAATGGTTGTATAAAAGATACTACTGTGAATGCTACCTTCAATCTGGCGCCGGCATTCAATTATCCGGCATTGGCCAATGTTTGCCAAAACAACGGCACAACGGTGAATGTAGCCACTGCTACTGTAACCAATGGCGTACCGGGAACCGGGTTGTATAATGGGCCTGGCACAAGCACCGCAGGTGTTTTCGATCCTGCCATTGCAGGGCCGGGTACACATACCATTTGGTATGTTTATACTGCTACCAGTGGTTGCACCGATTCTGTTTCGCAAACCATTACTGTTGCTCCTACACCACAGGCCAATTTTAGTTTTGCTCCTCCGGGATGTTTACCGGCAAACGGCCAGGTAAACTTTACGTATAACGGTGTATCACAACCCGGCCAAACTTACTTATGGAATTTTGGCGACCCGGCAAGTGGCGTAAACAATAGTTCTACTTTAGCGAACCCCACTCATATTTATAGTGCAGGCAATTATCAAATTATTTTAGAGGTTACCAATCCGGCTACCGGCTGTGTGAAAAGAGATACCATCAATCAAAGCTTTAATGTAACTCCTGCTTTGAACTATCCTGCATTGCCTGCAACCTGCGAAAATATTACCAATATAAATGTGGCCACTGCTTCGGTTACCAATGGCGTTACCGGTACAGGCGTTTACAGCGGTACAGGCGTAGATGCTGCAGGAAACTTTAATCCATCTGTAGCAGGCCCGGGTACACATACCATTACTTATACTTTTACTTCCACAGCCGGAAGCTGTGTGGCTACTGCAAGCCAAACTATTTTGGTTAATGCAAAACCCAATGCGAGTTTTGCATATCCTACAGCAGCTTGTTTGCCTACCAGTGGTATTGCAGGCTTTACATATAATGGTAGCATGAGTGCCGGCCAAACTTATTTATGGAATTTTGGCGACCCAGCCAGCGGTGCCAACAATACATCTACATTACAAAATCCATCACATACTTATACCAATACCGGCAATTATAGTGTAAGCTTAAGCGTTACCAATACCAATGGTTGCGTGGATGATACGGTAATCAATACCGTATTTAGTGTAACCCCTGCATTGGCTTATCCTGCACTGGCAGCGGTTTGCGAAAATATTACCAGTGTAAATGTGGCCACTGCCTCGGTTACCAATGGCGTTACCGGTACAGGTGGTTACAGCGGACCGGGCGTAGATGCTTCCGGAAACTTTAATCCTTCAGTAGCAGGCGCAGGTACACATACCATTACCTACAGCTTTACTTCTACCGGAAACTGTGTAAGCAGCATCACTCAAACCATTTTGGTTAATGCAAAACCCCATGCAAGTTTTGCTTATCCTACAGCAGCTTGTTTGCCTGCGAGTGGTATTGCAGGCTTTACATACAATGGCAGCATGAGTGCCGGCCAAACTTATTTATGGAACTTTGGCGACCCTGCCAGCGGTGCCAATAATACATCTACTCTTCAAAATCCATCACATACTTATACCAATACCGGCAATTATAGTGTAAGTGTTACAGTTACCAATACCAATGGTTGTGTGGACGACAGTGTAATTAATAATATTGTGTTCAGCGTAACCCCCGCACTGAACTATCCGGCCTTACCGCCTGTTTGTGAAAATGAAATCAATGTAAACGTTGCCACAGCTACTGTTACCAATGCTGTAAGTGGAACCGGTGTTTACAGCGGTGCAGGCGTAAGTGCTTCGGGCATTTTAAATGCATCCGTTGCGGGAGCCGGAACGCATATAATTACCTATACATTTACCTCTACCGGCAACTGTGTGAGTACACAAACCAGCAGTATTGTTGTAAATCCAAAACCGGTTTCTGCCTTTAGCATTACGCCTACAGTATGCCAGGGGCAAACTGCTGCTATCAGCAGCAATGCCAGCATACCTTCGGGCAGCATTACAGAATGGCGTTGGTATATGGGTGATGGCAATACTTATAACCATACTAACGGAAACAATTTCACTCATACCTATACCAACTACGGCACTTATGAAGTAAAGCTGGTTACTATTAGCAACAATGGTTGCATTAGCGATACCGCAAGGCAAAGCATTACCATAAGTCCGGTGCCGGTAGTGGCGTTTACAATGCCGGCAAGTGTATGTATGCCCAATGGAAGTGTACAGTTTACCAATGGAACTACCATTGCAGATAATTCAACTTTAACTTATTCCTGGAACTTTGGAGATGGAACAGCAGTAAGTACTGCGGTTAATCCATCGCATGTGTATGCTGCAAGCGGAAGTTACGTAGTTACACTTACCGCTACAGGAGCCAATGGTTGCAATGCAAGCATACAGCAAACATTTGATGATTTCTTTGATAAACCAATTGCAGCATTTACATCAAGTGTTAATCAAATTTGTTCAGGGGAGTCTATAAGTTTTACCGATGGCAGTTCGGCACCTGGCAGTACAATTACAACCAGGCAATGGTTGTTTGGTGATGGAGGAGGTGCTTCTACAACTAACCCGTCTTATACTTATACCGATGCCGGTAATTATAATGTAAAGCTGGTAGTAACAAGCACCGAAGGCTGTGTAAGCGATACGGCTTACGATAATATAAGGGTGTTTGTTCAACCGGTAGTAGATGCTGGTCCTTCTTTTACAGTAGCGCAAGGTACTTCTATACAGTTTGCACCTGTAGTGAATGATTCTACTAATGTTACGTATGTGTGGAGCCCATCTATAGGGTTGAGCAATCCAACCATATTAAGGCCAACCCTGGTTGCTATTGCCGATCAAACCTATACACTTACCGGCACAAGTGGAGCAGGACTTTGTACGGCCAGCGATTTTTTAACGGTGAAAATTTTCAGGCCTATTAAAATACCCAATGCATTTTCGCCCAATGGCGATAATGTAAACGACACATGGGAAATTGAAAATTTAATTGATTATTCCAACTGTGTAGTAGAAGTGTTTAACCGCTATGGACAACAAGTATATCGCTCCAACGGATATGGAACGCCCTGGAATGGGACCAGCAATGGCAAACCATTGCCGGTAGCCACCTACTATTATGTAATTCAATTAAAAAATGGTTTCAAGCCGTTGAGCGGCTCAATAACAATAATCAGGTAGCCAAAATTTAAAATATTATGAAGCAAATTTTAAAATCACTGTTTACGATTGCCGCATCTATTGCTATGTTGCCATCGCAGGCCCAGGTAGATCCTCATTTTACGCAATACTATGTGTATCCATCCTGGACAAACCCGGCACTTACCGGAGCGTTTGATGGGCAGTATCGCTTATCGGCAATTTACAGAACACAGTGGGGCAATATTAGTTCGCCTTACAGTACACAAGGTTTTTCCGGCGAGGTAACCACTGCAAGCAATATGAATTATGGTATTGGTATTATCAACCAAACAGCAGGCGATGGTGGTTATAGATATACAACCGCTTATGGTAATTTGGCTTTTACCGGAGTACGTTTTGGCCCTGCAGAAAATCATCGCATAGTACTGGCATTACAAGCCGGGGTAATTCAAAGAAGATTTGATCCCAACAAACTTACCTGGGGCGATCAGTGGAATCCTATTAACGGATACAACCCTTCAAACCCAACTGCAGAAATTTTGCAAAATAACAACAAGGCTGTTTTTGATGCCGGTGCAGGCTTTTTATATTTTGATGGAACGCCCGGTAAAAAAGCTAATTTTTATGCAGGCTATGCGGCATCGCATTTAACCAAGCCAACCGATGATTTTACCGAAAAAGAAAATGCCAAATTGCCCATGAGGCATACCTTTCATGCAGGCGTAAAACTTTCTTTAAGCGATAATTTTTCATTAACACCCAATATTCTTTATTTGAAACAAGGTTCGGCCGAAGAAAAAATGATTGGTGCTTATGGCCAGGTAAAAGCAGCTCCCGAAACCGATTTCTTAATTGGTGCCAACTATCGGTTTAAAGATGCGGTTTCTCCTTTTGTTGGTTTTACACATAAAAGATTGATGCTGGCTGCCAGTTACGACATCAACACATCCGACCTGGGCAAAATGGTGAAAGGCAGCAACAGTTTTGAAATTTCTTTATCGTTTATAGGCAAACGTTCTTTAAAGGCTCCGGCTATTGATTTTGTTTGCCCACGGTTATAAAAAATTACAATTTGTATTGAATAATATTTTCTGCTAAAGGCAGTAATAAAAAATAGAACTAATGAAAAAAATAAGCATTTCTTTTCTATTGTTTTTTAGTTATGTAATTGGTTTTTCGCAATACAGCAATGAATATTTAAAAGCTGCAGATCAATTTTATAACGCAGGCGATTATTATTCCGCTGCACAGTATTACGAAAAACACCTTACCATGGGTAAGGCCAAAGATGCAGTGGGCTTTAATCCTTATGCGGTTACGGCAGTTAAGGATGCATCAAAAACGGTTAAGCTAAGCGAAAAAAACGAAATTATTTTCAGGCTTGCAGAAAGCTACCGCAGGTTGCACTTTCACCAAAAAGCATTGCCCTATTACGAACAGGCAAAATCGTTGGATAAAAATCCTTATCCATTGGCGGCCTATCATTATGCGGTAACATTAAAGTCGCTTGGGAAAAATGAAGAAGCAGCTACTGCCATGCAACAATTTGCGGATAGCTATTCAGCCGATGATAATTACAAAGCATCTGCTAATCTTGAACTGCAAAGCCTTGCCTATGCAAAAACCCAACTTCAGAAAAAAACAATAGAAAAATATACCATCACTAAAGGGGCCGGACTAAACGCACAAGGCGGAACCTATGCTCCTGTGTGGTTAAACAATGAAACTCTTTTTATTACATCTACCCGGCCAACTCAAACCGACAAAAGCAATACAACTACCAATCGTTTGTACCAGGTAGCATATTCCGAAGGTGCGGCGGGTGCTGTTTCAAGTGCAGCATTACCACAACAAAAAAATGTGCACCAGGGTGTAATAAGTTTTAGTGCCGATGGCAATACCATGTTTTTAACCAGATGGCATACCGAAAAGGGCAAGAGTATGGCGGGCATTTATAGCAGCAAAAAAAGTGCAAACGGTTGGACAGAACCTGTAGCAGTGGAAGCTATTAACAATGGAGGCGGCAACAACCAACAACCATTTGTAATGCCGGGCGGCAATAAAATTTTATTCAGCAGCGACAGGCCGGGCGGAATGGGTGGCTACGATATATGGAGTGCAGATGTAGATGCCAATGGAAATATAAGCAATGTGGCAAACCTTTCTGCCATCAATACAATATTTGATGAGCAGGCAGCAACTTATCATTCCGCATCCAATACGCTGGTATTTAGCAGCAATGGAAGAGTGGGCATGGGTGGTTACGACTTTTATTATAGCAAAGGCTCATTAGATGCTTTGCAATCGCCTGTAAACTTTGGCTACCCGGTAAACTCAGCAAAAGACGAATTGTATTTTGCCAGCAAAGGATCTGCAACCAATATTTTAGAAAATGTATTGTTTAGCTCCGACAGAGACAATGCCTGCTGCCTGGAAATTTATTCACTGAGTAAAACCAAGGCTATAAAACAAATAAGTGGAAGAGTAGTGGCTTGCGAAACCAATCAACCTTTAAATGGCGTAGCGGTTTTGATAACAGATGCCGACAATAAGACCATTGTTAATACAACAACCGATGCCGCAGGTAAATATAGTTTTACAATGGCCGATTACGAAAAATTGAAAGCCAGCACAACGATGAAAGGATACTTTGCAGGTAGCCTCTTGTTTAGCGGGCCCGCCGACATGGACGAAGAGGTATGGGTGAATCCTGATATTTGTATGAAACTGATTCCCGAAGAAGCCATTCGCATCAATAATATTTATTACGATTACAACAAATCAAAATTGCGTAAAGAAAGTTATCCTGCTTTGGATTCGTTAGTTGCTTTGTTGAATGAGAACCCAACTATTTTAATAGAGTTAGGCGCACATACCGATAGCAAAGGTTCAGACGAATATAATCTTAAACTAAGTGAAGCCAGGGCGCAGTCGGTGGTAGATTATCTTATCGGTAAAGGAATTGACAAATCAAGGTTAATGGCCAAAGGTTATGGAGAAACTATGCCGGTGGCAGAAAACGAAAATGCAGATGGTGGCGATAATCCGGAAGGAAGACAGGAGAACCGCCGTACAGAATTTAAAGTAATTAAAAACTGAGGCGAGCGATAACAGCATACAACTATGAAGAAGAACCTGCAAATTTTAATAGGGTTATTGTTGACGGGGCAATTGTTGATAGCACAACAAAAGCCCCACTATACACAGTACATATTGAACCAGTATATAGTTAACCCGGCATTAACCGGAATAGAAAATTATGTGGATGTAAAAGCCAGTCATCGTATGCAATGGGTGGGCATACAAGATGCGCCGGTAACAACATACCTTACCATGCATGGGCCTATTGGAAAAAAAGATTATAAAACTACGGCTACATCTTTTAGTGTTCCGGGAGAAAATCCCCGTGGCAAAAATTATTGGGAAGAATATGTGGCGTCGGAACCACACCATGGCTGGGGTATTCAAATTGTGAACGACCGCACCGGCCCACTCAATCATTTTTCGGGCTATGGCACTTATGCGTATCATGTAGGCTTATCGGCACGTACTAATTTATCGGCAGGCATTGGGTTGGGTGTTACCAATCTTAGTTTGAATACAGATAAGTTGCAGTTTAACACTACTGTGGACCCTGCAGTATATGGCTCTGGCGTACTCAACAAATTGAATTTTGATATGAATGCAGGATTGTATTTGTACAGTGCCGATTATTTTATTGGGTTAGCAGCACAACAAATTGTGCCTTCAAAAATTGATTTTTCAAATAATAATATCACAACCCAAAAAGGAAAACACATACCCCATTTTTTTGCATCGGCCGGCTATCGTTTTTTATTGAATGAAGACTTTAATTTAATACCCTCGGTAATGATAAAATATGTGCAACCTGCACCCGTTCAGTACGAAGGCAATGCAAAATTGCAATACCGGGATTTGCTTTGGTTGGGAGCAAGCTATCGTCATTTGGATGGCGTAGCAGCAATGGTTGGCTTAAACATTTCCAACACTTTCAATATTGGATATGCGTACGACTATACCACTTCCAGGCTGAACAACTTTACAAAAGGCACGCATGAATTTGTGGTGGGCTTTACCATTGGAAATAAATTTGGTGATAGCTGCCCGAGAAATGTGTGGTAAAAAGAAAGAGTATATAAAACCTTATAAGAACACTACTAACAATTTTTATTTTATTATTAAGATTAACACATGAGAAAGTGCTACAAACTTTTTTTACTGGCTGCATTTTTAATTTTTGCAGCGCCCAATGCGAATGCTCAAACATTCACTATTGAAGGTGGAACTTCGGGCAACCATCTGTATAACCTGCTTTATACATGGTACCTTGCTCCACGTACACAACGGTTGGCAACACATATCCCTGCTTCACAAATAGCGGCAGGCGGTCTTACAAGCGGTGCTACCATCAGTTCTATTGAGCTGGAAAGGTTGGTGGGCGCCGGAGATAACCTTTCTTTTCCGGTAGGAGCAGCCAACGTAAAAATATATTTAGAAAACAGGGAGCCAGTAGTTTAGACCTTGGTTCCGGCACTCTCACCTGGGCAACCATTATAGCTCCTGCAACACTGGTGTTTGATGGCGATCCAAGTGGCCCGTTGAGTAATTCTCCAGGTTGGAAAATGTTCAATTTTGGTACAGGAGCAGGCACAGCTTCTACTTTTACTTATACCGGCGGCGCTTTGGTAGTATATGCCGACTATGTACATACTGCATCCACAGGAGCTGCACCTGCTATTCCATTAAGATATGCAACCGCAGCAGAGGGTACACCTTCGCCCAATGGATGGACCAGTAATTCTACTAAATACACTAATAACAGTACCACCACACCCCCTACTACCATTGCATCATCAACCGCAAATCATCCGCACATGCGATTTACATTTGCCGGTAACCCATGTACTGCTCCTCCTACGCCAGGTACAGCAACTGCTTCACCGGCAACTGCCGTTTGTCCGGCAACCGCAGTTACGCTTAATATTTCGGGCAACTCTGTTGGGGCGGGGCAAACTTATAAATGGCAAAGCNNGCTCTTGCAGGACCCTATACCGATATTACCACAGAAAGCGTTTCACCCTCTACTATTGTGAACCCAACAGTAACTACATATTATAGGGCGGTAGTAACCTGTAGCGGCCAACCGGAAAATACTACACCGGTGTTAGTTTCTATTAATGGCGGACTTGCAGGAGGCAACTACACTATTAACAGCGCCGTGGCAACAGGTGGTAGCAATTACCAAACTTTTGCAGATGCAATTGCAGCAATTTCCTGCGGAATTTTGGGGCCTGTAGTGTTTAATGTAGATGCTGCAAGCGGCCCTTACAACGAGCAATTGATAATACCTCAAATTACCAATAGTTCATCTACCAATACTGTTACTTTTAATGGTAATGGCAGAACCATTCAAGCAGTTCCTGTTACCGCAAATCGTTCAATGATTCGCTTTGATGGAGCAGATTATGTAATTATCAATAACCTGAATATGGTTACCCAGGATGCTACATACGGGTGGGGAGTTCATTTTACCAATCTTGCTGAGAATAACCAAATTAATAATTGTAACATAGATGTAAGTGCAGTTACCAGTACAACGCAAAGTAACAGTGGCGGTATTATAGCTTCTGCGTCCACTACCTCTGTAACTTCTACGGGCAATGTAGCTCATAATAATATCATAAATGGCAATACCATAACTGGGGGTTACCAGGGTATTATTATGCATGGTAATACTACAGACAGATCTACCGGAAACAGCATTATCAATAATACTATTATTGATTTTTATGCTAATGGTATTGAACTCACTTACCATACCGGAACCAATGTTGCCAATAATGATATAAGTCGCCCCAATAGAACCAGTGTAACAACATTTGCAGGTATTGAAATTGGCAGTTCCTGCAACTCGGTTGTGGTAAACGCCAACCGCATACACAATACACACAATCCAGGTGCTACCCAAAGCGGCACGGCGTATGGCATTTATGTCAATGCAAGTGATGCTGTTGCAGGCACTGAAAATGTATTTACCAATAACCTTATTTATGACTTCAATAGCGGTACCGGCATTCAATATGGCATTTATAATTCCGGCTCCGACAATTGCAAAATTTATCACAATACCATTGTGCTGGACAATGGCAGTTCAACATCCGGCACTACCCGTGGTTTTTATCAAACCACTACCGCCACAGGAATAGATTTTAAAAACAACCTCATTACCATTTCCAGAGCAGGTACAGGAACTAAACACGCCATCTATTTTGGAACAGTAGCTAGCACTATTACTTCGGACAATAACAACTTGCATGTTTCAACAGCCGCTACTCATTACACCGGTTACTACAATGCAACCAATCAACTTACACTGAGCGATTGGCAAACCGCCAGCTCCGGTGATGCCAGTTCATTGGACTTGGCTCCATTATTTGCTGCACCGGGATCCGGAAATTACAGCCCAATTTTAGCCTCGCTAAATAATATGGGTACAAATGTGGGAGTAGCTACCGATATTGTCAACAATGCCAGAAGCGCCTCTACTCCCGATATTGGCGCTTACGAATTTGATGTGGCTGGTTGTATAGCTCCTCCAACAGCAGGATCAATTAACGCTACACCAAATGGTACATTATGTAGCGGTACTTCAGTTGAGTTTAGTTTAACGGGTAATTCAATTGGTACCGGCCAAACCTATACTTTACAAAGTTCACTCACCTCAGGCGTAGGCTTTGCTGATATTAGTGCTGCATTAGACAATCCTTTGTTTTCGTATAATGTAACAGAAACCAGGTATTACAGAATTGCAGTAACCTGCAGTGGCAATACACAATTTTCAAATGAAATATTGATAACGGTTCCTGCATTGTTCCCAGCCGGTACTTATACCATTAATAGTAACGTAGCAACCGGAGGTAGCAATTTTCAAACCTTTGCCGATGCTATAGCAGCTATCAACTGTGGAATTGCTGGCCCAATTGTATTTAATGTAGATGCAGCCAGTGGGCCATATAATGAGCAGGTAATTATTCCGGATGTGCCCAATACCAGTGCTGTAAATACTTTGTTGTTTAATGGTAATGGACGAACCATTTCTTTCCTTTCAACCAATTCAAATGAGAGAGCAGGTATTAAATTAAATGGAACCGACTACACCACTATCAGCAACTTTGTAATTATAGCTACCGGTACCACAACTACTGAATATGGATTTGGCATCCAGGTGTTGAGTAATGCAGATAATAACCAAATACTCAACAATACCATAAATATTAATACTACTTCCACCTCAGCCAACTACTCGGGTATAGCAATTGGTGGAACAGCCACCGGGGCTGCTACAAGTGGTTCAAATACTGACAATACTTTGGTAAGCGGTAATACGGTTACCGGTGGTAATTATGGCATTAGCTTATATGGTGCTACCGGTGCAGGCAACCTGATAAATAATAACCAAATTGTAAACAACATTATAAGAGACCAGGATGAAGAAGGAATTTATGTGGCTTATACCAACAATACCTTAGTAGAGAATAATGATATAAGCAGGCCAACTCGTACGGCTCCTACAGATTATACCGGCATTTATTTTGTTAACCAAAGTTTGAACGGAAGGGTTTCAAAAAACAAAATGCACGATCCCTATGCCGGCGACCTTGCCGATGTGAGCGCAGCTTATGGTATTTATTTTTCTTCATGCGATGCTACGCCGGGTAATGAGAATATTGTAAGCAACAATATTATTTACAACTTTAATGGTGGCGGTGCTCAATATGGTATTTATAATACAGGCTCCGATAGTGTACATTTTTTACACAATTCCATTGCATTAAACGACCAGGGGTATGCGGGTACCGCTTTAACAAGAGGGTTCCATCAATCTACCACCGCAAGAGGTATTGAATTTAGAAACAACATTATCTCAATAACCAGGTCCGGAACGGGTACCAAATATGCCCTATACTTTGGTGCTACCACTACTGCAAGTACCATTGTTTCAAACCAGAATAATTTATATGTAGCCCCTCTTACCGGCAATAATTATATAGGCTACCTGGCGGTACCTACGCCTGCTACCAGCTACGCCACAATTGCAGAATGGAATGTAGCAACCGGTCAAGACCAAAACTCTGTTGTATTAAATCCATTATTTACTAATGAAGCATCGGGTAACCTGTTGCCACAACCCGTGGAGTTAGACAACCTTGGCTCACCTGTAGGAATAACTTCAGATATTTTAAATGTTGCCCGAAGTGCAAGTACTCCCGATATAGGCGCTTACGAATTTACAGGAAGCATTGTATTGCCTATAAAAATTGTAAATATCTACGCAGGTCAATTGAAGAATGACGTGAGCGTTAATTGGAACACTTCTGTTGAATTAAATGCCTCTCATTTTGAAGTGGAAAGGTCGGTTAATGGCACCAGCTTTGTGTATGCCGGAACGGTTCAGGCAAACAATGCAGCAAATGGGTCAAGCTACCGGTTTACCGATATAAATGCGGTGTTCTTAACCAATGCAAAAACCATTTACTATAGGGTAAAAATGGTTGATATGGATGGAAGTTTTGAATACTCTCCAATTGCTGTTGCAAAAATTGGTAAAGGGGTAAACTTTGCGGTGGAAGCCAATCCTAATCCCTTTAAAGATAATGTAGTGCTCAAAATAAGTACTACATCAGCACAACAATTAAAAATTAGCCTGATTGATTTTAGTGGAAAAACAGTATATAGTAGTAGTAAAACAGTTCAGGAGGGTGTTAGCTTAACTACTTTAAATAATAGTAATAAACTCGCACCCGGTATTTACTTGCTTCATGTTCAAACTAAAGATCAAACCTATACCGTAAGGTTGCTGAAGCAATAACAAGTTTAAACAAAAAATTTCCTTAAAGAAAAGGGGTTGTTTCTCTATTTGAAACAATCCCTTTCTTTTTAAGAGTTTTGCAACCACAAACGTTTAATAGCACTACAATTGTTTTTTGAAGAAGAAAAAGTTTGAAGTATATGCACAAAAAAACCCTTCAATAAGGGTTTAAAATAATTTCTCCGAGGCATTTCTTTTAAGATGCAATAAAATTTTTCAACCGGTTAAAATCTCGTTTTGTGTCTGTGAAAAACAAACTGTGAAAAGCTGTTGCAATTGCTTTTGCAAAACTTGTAAAGAATAGCTGGTTGTGTTGGTTTTTTCTCATAATAGTGGATTTGGTTGTTTTAAAGTAGGGACAGTAAAATTATTTTATACATTATTGATAATCAATAGCAGAATTCACCTTTTTTTACATTGGTAAATTCCGCAATATAAGGTTAAAAACCCCTTATAGCATTTCGGCTTTTTTTCAACCTTCCTGCTTTTTTATAATACTTAATTGGGTACACTGCCGGGTTTTGAAACAGTTTATCGATAATGCTTTTAATGGCAAACGTAACCGGGTGTACAGATTTTGGAGCGTTCAAATGATTCATTTTTTATATGCTTTGCTATTTATTAACGAGTGCTCCTAAATTTTATTGTGCATTAATAGCACAAAAAAGGAGAATGATTACCATTCTCCCAAAACAAGTTGTTTATTAAAAAATTTATTTTGTCTCCAATAGTTTAAAGAATTGATCAAGTTGAGGTAAAATAACAATTCTTGTTCTTCTGTTGGCAGAGCGGCCTTCGGCAGTGCTATTGTCTGATACGGGATTGTACTCACTTTTGCCCGCAGCAGCCATTTTAGCCGGGTTAAGACCATAATCATTTTGTAACATTCGCACCACGGTGGTAGCACGCTTCACACTTAAATCCCAGTTGTCTTGCAGGTTGCCCCCTCCTCTATAAGGTACATTGTCTGTATGGCCTTCTACCATAAACTCTATATCCGGTTGATTTTTTAAAACGGTTGCTACCTTACCCAGCACTTCTTTTGCCCGGGGTGTAATATTGTAACTACCGCTTGTAAACAGCATTTTATCTGATATATCAATATAAACCACGCCCTTGTCAACTTTAATATTAATGTCTTTGTCGTCCAAGTTACCAATGGCACCTTTTAAATTCATAACCAAAGCCATATTTAAGGAGTCTTTCCGGCTTATTTCCGATTGAAGACTTTGTATATAATTGTCTTTAGCGCCAATGTTTTCTAAGGATTTTTTAATGCTCTCTGCCTGTGAGCTGGAAATTACAGAAAGGTTTTCCAGTTGTTTTAAAGTTTGGTTGTTATTGTCTTTTAAAAATGCGTTGGCCTTTTGAAGCTGTGCAATTTCTGCCTCCAGTTGAGCACGGCGAGCCTGCCCTTCTGCGGTTTGGTCGTTGCAGGCTTTTAACTGTGCCTGTAAATCATTGTAGGCCGATTGTAAGGTTTCGTACCTAACTTTTTCGGTTTTTAATACCTTTTTACTTACGCATGAAGTGAATAAAATTGCTGATGCAAAAACTCCTGCCAAAATGGTTTGTACTCTCATATCATTCTATTTTTTGCAAAACTACCCATATCAGTTTGTTATATTGGCTACAAGGCAGTTTCTATTGTTAACGAACTGATAAACTATCTTGTTTACAATTAGAGAAAACAACCAATATGCCGGATATTTACATCATAAGTAATGAATAACTATGTTTTTATATAACTATTATTTTAAGGCGCTGTTTTGTGTGATGGCGGCAACTGTATTGGGGTGTTATACAACCCCGGCACAGCAAAACCCTTTGTTTATTATAAGTTCCACCAAAGTATATAGTAAGCCCGGTATAAACGAAAATGCAATTGGAATTTATGCAAGAGGGGGCTTTGCTAAAGAAATTAAAAAACTAAGCAATGGCTGGAGCCTGGTGATTGTAGAAAATGGGGATACGGGTTTTCTTCCTTCAAAATTTTTAACCAATATTCTTAATGCCAACGATAAATTCGAAAAAGATCCAAAAGACTTTGTTTTGCCCGACGATGAAAATGCAGCGTATGGCAGCCCGCATTTATTTGTAATTGGTGCTGCCGTAAAAGGAAGGGCCATATTTGCAAAAAACAAACCCGTTGTAAAAATTTATAGAACCAACCAGCCGGTGAGTGTAAGTTATTTGCCATACAATAACGATGGGTTGGTAAATGTTGAAGGGGGATATTATGAGCCCGAAAAAATGATTTATATACCAAAAAAATTTTTGGGAAAAAAACTCAACTTTGATGCCTCTATAAATGAGTTTAATGGTACAAGTAATACACAACTTAAAAAGCAATTGGCCGAACGTATTTACGAAATGAGTTGGCTCGAAAACCAGGCCAATAACTTAAAGGGTGTTCAACTATTTCGCAGGTATGCACAAGAAACCAACAATCTTAAATTGTACAACGAAACTGCATTTGAAGAATTTTTATTAATACATACCCGGCAGCAATTGGAATTTGAGGCGCAGCTAAAGCTTCACCAAAATAACCCGGCAACCATTATCATTCAAGGCAAAAAAATGCCATTTTTTCTTTCGGATTCAAATATTAATGAGATTACACTTTCTCAAAAAATTATTAAAAATTCCGGCAATAATAATTATCCAGAATGTGGTATTGAAGTTTCTGCAGAGTACGTTTATGATAATTTTAAAATTTATAAAAGCTTCAACGATAAGTTAAATTATATTCCGGAAGCATATTTTAAAAATAACGAAATAGCTTTAAACATTGCCGGGTATCAAATTGATAGCAGTACTACAGAAGAAGCATTTGTAAAAAAAATGGGTAGCATTTTACAATTTTCCTGGTTTGATGCTCCACATATTTATACCATCAACGACTCCGATGCCGCCGCTTATGTTTTTTATTTTAAAGAGGGAAAGATTGTAAAAATGGAATACTTTTTTTATTGCTAACTAAACAGGTATTCTACATCGGCCCTTGTGAGTGATTTTACAAAGCCCGAGTCGTCGGTTATTAATTCTTTTGCCAGGGCTCGTTTCCTGTCTTGCAGTTGCAAAATTTTGTCTTCAATACTATCCACACAAATCATGCGATAGGCAAAAATATTTTTTGTTTGTCCAATGCGGTGCGTACGATCAATGGCCTGCTGCTCTACTGCCGGATTCCACCAGGGATCTACAATATAAACATAATCGGCAGCGGTAAGGTTTAAACCCACTCCGCCTGCTTTTAACGAAATTAAAAACACCCTGCACTCATCGTTGTTCTGAAAATTTTGAATTGCTTTTTCTCTGTCCATTGATGAGGTGCTGCCATCAAAATATTCAAAGGGGATATTTAATTCTTTTAGTTTTTCTCTTATTAAACCCAGCATTCCCAGGAACTGAGAGAAAACAAGGGCTTTATGATCGCCAATATTCTCGGTAATTTCTCTTGTAAGTTCATCCAGCTTTATTGAATGGTTGGGGAATCTTTCTTCTTCATTTAAAATAGCTGGGCTATCACAAATTTGGCGCAACTTCATTAAGCCTTGCAGAATGGTGAGCTGCGATCGGTCGATTCCCTGGTTTTCGATGGTACCCAATATTTTTTCCCTATAACTATTGCGATAGGCATCATAAATTTTTCGTTGCTCGGTTTCCATTTCGCAAAACAGGATGGTCTCCGTTTTTTCCGGCAGGTCTTTGGCAACCTGTTCTTTGGTGCGCCTTAAAATAAAAGGAAATAGTAATTTTCGTAAATGTTCTTTTTGATCCTGTTCGCCAAACTTGTCAATGGGGGTGGCAAATTCGTTTCTAAAAAACTCCATGCTGCCCAGCAAGCCGGGGTTTAAGAAATTCATTTGAGCGTATATATCAAAAGTATTGTTTTGCAATGGTGTACCGCTCATGCATATACGATTTTTTGCTGTAAGCAGCGATGCTGCCCTTGTAACTTTTGATGAAGGGTTTTTTATTGCCTGGCTTTCATCCAGCACTACATAGTCAAACAATATTTTTAGAAACATTTGTATATCGCTTCGTAATGTACCATAGGTAGTAATTACAATATTGTATTTCTGCAATTCTTCTGCATTTTTGGAACGGATGCTTCCATGATGTATATGATAGGTTAAAGAAGGAGTAAATTTTTTCACTTCATTTTGCCAGTTATAAATAAGGGTGGTAGGGCAAACAACCAAAGCTTTTAATTCTCCACATTCTTTTTTATAATGATCCAGCATACTAAGCGCCTGCACGGTTTTACCCAAACCCATATCATCGGCCAAAATGCCGCCCCAGCCCACATCGTTTAAATAGTTCAACCATTGAAAGCCGGCTAATTGATATGGCCTCAGTATGGGCGCAACATCTTCCGGTGCAGCAATTTCGGGAATGCTTTTAAATTCCTTTAGTCGCTCAAATTTTTCATCCAATGCAAAGCTCAACTCCTGTTCATCCCTGTTTTCGTACAGTTCATCTATCACACTCATGTGATATTTGCTTAGTCGTAATTTATCGGAACGCCCATCGCCCACTTTGAATAGCAAAGAATATTTACGCAGCCACTCATCGGGCAAAATACCCAAAGTGCCATCGCCCAATTGTACAAAGGATTGTTTACCGGCTAATGCTTTTTTAATATCGGCAATACCTACCCGCTGGTTTCCAAATTCAATTTCCACTTTAGCATCAAACCAATCTAATCCACTACTTACATGAATATGAGTAGAGGGACGAGCCGTGTTGAACCTAAAGTTTCGCAATGCTTCAAAGCCATATACCGGCACTTTCATCTCCTTCATGGCGTCAATAAACAAAAAGAACCAGTTGTTTCTTAAAACCTCTGCACCTTTTAAAGCAAGGCTGCCGCTGTCTTTTTGCTCAACAAACATAGAGTGCAGTGTGTTCAGCTTATTTACAAATGCTTCTTCTGCTAGTTTATTTCGGTGTATCACCAGCATTTTATCGCCATCGGGCAGGGTAATAGTTTCCTTTTCGTTTAGCGTGGCATCGTAACCGTTATAACTAAACACAGGCTGAAGTAGAAGATAGTCTCCTCTTTCCTGCAGCATTATTTTAATTTCGGGTTGTACGTTTTTAATTTCACGTACCATGCTTTTGTCAAATTCCACCTGGTAATCTCTGGTAAGTGGCATTATTACTTTTCGCAATTGCTCGTTCCAATCTCCTTTATTAATATGTGCATTGGCTTCTTTTAAAAAACGTTCTACCTCGTTAATGTCTTCCTGTTTTTGCCATAGGTAAAAAACATCGTCATGTTTAAAAATGAGATTGCTTCGGCACTCATTTTCTACAAGTGGTATTAGGTGTCCTTCAATTTTCACCATGCACTCTATTTGCAACTGATTGTTTTTTGCCAGTACTTTAAAAACGGGCACAATACTTTTATTACTTAATTCTGCTGGCTCTAAATGCGCTGTTTTAAAAGTTTTTCCAAAGGGAAGTGTAAATACAAATGGGTTGCCTGCCTGCTCTTCAAAAATCTTTTTCAATTTGGGGTGAATGTACTCTGCTATCAACGCCTTGGTTTCTTCAGGCAAATCGTCGCCATCGGTATGGATGATGTTTTCCCATATTCCACTAAAGGGCGAATTTCGGTTAAGGTATTTATTTACTTCACTGTCTTGCAGTTTTCTTAGCTGTTGAAACAATTGTTTGTCGGCTTCTGTAAAAACTTCTGTGTTTACAAAACGCCCCATATCTAATTTTTCTGTTTTGCCTACAAAGTTCAACCCCTGTTCATCGGGGTCGCCCTGCAAAGCATCAACAGAAAAGTAAGGGAAAGTTTTTGCAGTAAAGTTCAATACAATTCCCAGGCGCTGGTTTTTTTCTTCTTCTGCAACTACCGTTTCTTTTTCAAGCGGAAGCAAGGCTGGTTGTGGAGCTGCAGGTTTATTTAGAATAGGTGCCGTAACCCTCTTAATGGTTGGGTCGAGTAGTTTTAAAAAAGGTTTCCCTTCTTTGTAAATAAATTCAAACTTGCCGTCAAGATTATCTTCAAGGCTATATCCATAAATTTGAAGCAACTTGTTTTTTTCTTTATCTAAATTTCTAATACTGTCAAAATAATGAGGGCCAAAGGCATTTAGCAATTGTAAAAACAGTAAAACTTTGTGTTCGCAAAGCGGGTGTTGCGACTCGGTACAGGTACAGCAGGTATCAAAATTGCGTTCATCATTTTTTTGAATAAGCAGGTTGAAATTTTGGGTATTCACTTGCAACGCTGCTTCTACTTTTTCATCTGCTGCTTTAATTATATTGGCTTTGTGGGTACGCAGCAAGGTTTCGGCCTCCTGGAATATTGCAGGAGAGCTTAACATGCGCATCATCTTTAAATCAATAAATTTCATTTTTGCTACGGTATGCCGCTGATCGTATTGTATGGCGGCTCCATGCAAAAGATTTTTATCTACCATATCCTGCAATCGAAGCAGTGCTGCTGCTTCGTGCCGGCAAATATCTGTAAGGTTGTAAGGGCAACTACAGCGCAGGTTCATTTGTTTAGCATCGGCATATTTGTGAATATACACTTTATAAAATGTAGCGTAAACATCGTCTTTCACACGAAAAACTATGTTACCCATCAATTCGTCATGCTCCACCATTTCAACTAATCCGGTGCCGTGAATTTTTTTTCCACGGCGAATTACTTCTTCTGTTCCGTTGTTGTAAATATATTTTACCAGGTGTGGGAGGGCCAAAAGCTAAAAGTTTTTAAATAAGCAAAATGATTGCGCCAGCTTCGTTCAAAAAAGGGCAATTTGCAAAAATAAAGGAAAATATCTGAGCCTTGGAGCACATTTGAAAACTTTGTGGAGAAAATACGGTTAAATGTGAATGGAAATTTTTTTAGGATGACTACAATCATTTTTAAAATGACATAACTCAGGCAATTGAAATAAGCAATTGTAATTATGTTGTATTTTCTTTGCAAAAATCTTCTAAAAAAATGAATAGCAGCATCAATTATGTATCGGCGCAGGAAGCGCTTTCATTCATACAAAGTAATCATCGGGTATTTGTACATGGTAGTGCATGTACGCCTCATTATTTGTTAAAAGAATTGGCCAGGCAAAAATACAGGCTGCAAAATGTAGAGTTGGTTTCTATTACCCTACAGGGAAATATAGAAGTGGCTGCGCCGGAATATGCCGGACATTTTAAAATTAATTCACTCTTTGTATCAGAACCGGTAAGACTGGCCATAAATGAAGGCCGGGGTGATTTTGTTCCGGTATTTTTAAGCGATATTCCAGATCTTTTTAAGAAAGAAGTTTTAAAGTTGGATGCTGCGTTGGTACAGGTTTCGCCGCCCGATGAACATGGCTACTGTTCATTAGGAGTATCGGTTGATATTGCCCGATCGGCAGTTTCGTGTGCCACACATGTAATTGCACAAGTAAATCCAAAAATTCCCCGCACCCATGGCGATGGACTTATGCATATTAAAAGATTTTCGGCTATGGTTTATCATGAAGATTCTTTACCACAAATAAATTATAGTGCAAAAACAGGCCCCGAAGAAATGCAAATTGGAAAGTATGTGGCTGAACTTATTGACGACGGCAGCACTTTGCAAATGGGTATTGGTACTATACCGGATGCCGTTTTTAAATGTCTTCACAATCATAAAAACCTGGGTGTGCATACCGAAATGTGTAGCGATGGTATTGTAGATCTTTTTGAAAACGATGTAATCAATAATAAACATAAAAAAATTCATCCTTTTAAAACTGTTACGGGATTTGCACTAGGAACCGATAAACTGTATAACTATGTACACGACAACCCGGCCTTTGCTTTTTTAGATATTGACTATGTAAATGATCCGCATGTAATAAGGCGCAATCCAAAAGTAGTTGCTATAAACAGTGCTGTAGAAGTGGATATAACCGGGCAGGTATGTGCCGATAGTATTGGGGCAAAGCAATTTAGTGGCATTGGCGGACAAATGGATTTTATGAGAGGAGCTGCATTAAGCGAGGGTGGTAAACCAATTATTGCTTTAACCAGCAGAACCCACCATGGCATTTCAAGAATTGTAGCAGCTTTAAAACCCGGAGCCGGGGTGGTTACCACCCGTGGGCATGTACACTATATTGTTACCGAGTATGGAGTGGCATTTTTATATGGTCAAAATTTGCGTCAACGGGCAAAAGCATTAATAAACATTGCACATCCTAATGATAGGGAAGCATTGGAAAAAGCTTGCTGGGAAAGGTTCAAAGTTTTTTAAACTCTACTACTTCAAACCGGTAATACCCCAAATACGTATTGCATTGACTTTTTGAATTCGTTTATTTTGCATCATAGTTCAACCAAAAACAGGAAGGATGATGAAGTATATTAATTTTAATCGGGTACCTGCAATTTGTTACAGTATTATAGTTTTAGGAATGATGGCTTATGCCATTCTCTTAATTCCAAAATAGGGAAGTAAAATTTTTTATAATGCTCACTTATGAATTGCTACCTCCTATAGTATAGAGATCTTTACAGGTCTCTATTTTTTTCCTTATCACCAAAAATTAAATGCTTATATCGCTGGTACAAAAACGAAACGATGAGAAGCACTGCTCCTGTAAAAATATATGCAATTACTTTTTGCACAGCAGTAAAGCTGTCACTGTCAAATAATATCAACTTTATAATGGTGATGGCAAATAAAAAAATGGATAGAATGCGAAACAGTTTTTGCTGAAATACCATACCGGCCACAAATAAAACAATGGCAAGTATCACCCAAATAATAGTGATGGTAAAGCCTTCAAAATGCAAGGCTACAAAACAAGTAAGTGCAATAACGCTCATGGTATATAAACAACTACTTAAATATTGCTGGCCCTTTAAGTAAAAACTGCTCGCAACACCTGCAACCAACAGCCCAATTGAAAAATATAAACTCAGGTTTTCGTTACCGGAGGGGTTAATCCTTTGCAAAACAATGTTCAAAGCAAAGTAGAAAAAAACGGTATTGATGGACAGTAACCCGGCATCTTCTAATGCAATGGCCAATTTTTTAAACAACTTAAAAGCAAGCGTACTTACTGTAAACAGTACAAAGTACAATATGGCAAACAACAGTAAACTATTAGAAAATTTATTATCATAATTGTCGCTGTATAAAGAACCAAAGTAAATAACCCAGCTGCTAAAAAACGCTATATAGTTTAGGCTTAACCAATATTTTTTTAATGAGAGAAATAATACACCCAGGTTGATGAGCAATATATAGGTCAACAGGTTGTTGATATTACTTTCGTTGCCCCTTACAAAAAACGGTATTGCATAAGCACCCACTAAGCCCAGCATTGCAATAATTGCTTTATTGTATTTTATTGCTGCTACTACCGCCACTATGGTAAGGCATAACATTACTACAAATGCCAACCATCTTGAAATTATTCCATAATATTCATAAGCGCCATAAGTAGTAAAATAAAAAGTTGCAACAGCGCCACTGAACAGTATTAGGCTAAACAGCTCGTATTTTTTTCTTAGTTTGAATGATAACAATAGCAATGTGGAGCCGGCTAAATAAGCCAGAATAATTCGTACAGTGGGGCTTATTAAATTAATGTCAATGGCATATTTTACACCAATGCTAAGGCCAATAAACAATATAATAATGCCAACAAAATGAATGAGTTTTAAACCAACAAAATTTTCGAGGGAATTTGCTGCAGGCAAAGGCTCGGGTTGTTTTGGTTTGTATATTTTTTGCTGGCTACCGGTGTTGATTAGTTTTTTGAGCGCATCAATTTCATTTTTGCAATCAACTAACTCTTGCTGCATCTTCAGCAGCTTTTCCCGGATTTCTTTTTCATTATCGGCATTCATCATGTTCAAACATAGTAAATATTATTATTGGTTATACTTAATTAATATTGCAGAAAACTAACGGTAAGCATTGGGAACTTTTTTAGCGATATTGTGTTTTGCACTGGTGATTGTATTAATTCAAAATCCGCATAATCAAAAAGAAACAGAGCAAAACAATTATACGCCCGATTCGCAGATAAAATATCATTTGTACAAGGGAAAAGAGTTTTCGTTTAACAAAGAAGAGCTACATTTTGTATGTACAAAGTATAACCCTTACTATGCAGCACTGAAGCAAACGAATCAAGATTTTTTCTTAAACCGGCTGGAAGACTTTATTAAACAGAAAGACTATTACATTGTAGGTGGAGATGCATATCGAGAAATGCCTATACTTATATCCGCAGCTGCAATTCAAATCAGCTTTGGCCTCCGGGAATATCTTTGCCCTTATTTTTCCAATATCATCATACATCCACAGGAATATATTGGATATGATCCACTCCGTATTTTAATTGGAAATGTACAAGGAGATAGTATTACTTTATCCTGGAAACATTTTTTTGAAGATTATCAAAAAGCAGACGGAAAAAATGTTGGCCTGCATGAAATGGCCCATGCACTACAGGTACAGTATCTTTTTAATACGCATCGTTATAACAGGAGGAATGAATTCAGAACCGATTTTGAATTTTACGATAAAATTGATGACGATGTGCTGCACTCAGAAAAATTAAAGACTGACAGCCTTTTCGACTCAAATGCGTTGAGCGATCCCAATGAATTTTGGGCTACCTCTGTAGAATTGTTTTTTGAAAGACCACAAGAATTATCAATCAGGCATCCAAGATTATATAAGAGTATTGTGTTGGTACTCAATCAAGACCCCAGTGAAGGAGGTTTGTTCAAATAAAGCTTTTCTTTTAGTTCGTCTTTCTTGCGGCGAGAAATGGCAACCACCGCATTGTTGCTCAATTTTAAAAATCCTTCTTTATCATATTTTATCACATGAGTAAGATTTACAAGGTACGATTTGTGTACTCGTAAAAAAGAATGTTCGCTCAGCAACTCTTCGTATTCTTTAATGGTTTTGGAAACCAGCACCGGGTTGGCATTTGTTAGGTGAAAGCGGGTATAGTTGCCAACACCTTCACAATACAAAATGTCAGCCGGGCTCATTAAATGAACCCCTGCGTTTGTGGACAATGCCAACTTAAACAAGTTTAATTTTTGTGATTTTAAATTATTGATAAGGTTGTTGACCAATGCGGGGGAATGATGAAGCATATCTGTTCTGTTGAGCAACAATCTTTCGAAGGTTACTGTTAATTCCTCGGCATCGATAGGCTTTAGTAAGTAATCAAAAGCACTATAGCGAATGGCTTTTATGGCATACTTGTCGTAAGCAGTGGTAAAAATTACAGGGAAGTGAATAGATGAAATTTTGCTTAAAAGATCAAAACCATTCATGGCCGGCATTTCAATATCGAGCATTAGCAAGTTGGGCTGCCATTGCTGTATTACAGTAAGTGCTAGAACAGGATCGTTTGCACAACGTATTTCTTTTTCACCAGCAATGTTTTTATCAATAAGCAATTTCAAAATATTGCTTGCAGAAACTTCGTCGTCAACAATTAAAATCTTTATCATAGGCTTTTTTCCTTTGCGTATAATTTTACTGTTACTTTTGTACCGGCCGGGTTGTTGTCAACATCAATAAGATCTTGTATCTCTGTACTAAATGTATTTTTTTGTTGCTCATTTAAAATTTTAATTCGCTGTTTGCTCAGTTGCATTCCTTTTGATTCAAATTGGTTTGCTCCTAATTTAGCCTGCTTAATTTCTGCAGATTTTTTTCGCCCAATGCCATTGTCGGTAATAATGCAATAAAGTGCTCCTTGTATTTCTTCGCAGGTTAACTCTAACAGCTTGTTGCCTTCTTTGTGTAAAAGCCCGTGCCATATGGCATTCTCAATATAAGGTTGTAAAAGCAATGGCGGAATCATGCACATCTCCGGCTCTACATTGTTGGCTATATGAATTTGGTAACTAAAATTATTTTTAAACCTCAGCGATTCTAATTTTAAATAAATTTCCAGCATATCAATTTCATCCTGTAAGCTTATTAAATTTTTTTCGGAATTGTTGAGTACCATCCTTAGCAGTTTCGAAAATCTGGAAAGATAATTATAGGCAGCATCTTCCTTCCCCGAGATAATGCATTCCTGTATGGCATTTAAGCTGTTGAAAATAAAATGAGGATTCATTTGTGCTCTTAATGCTTTTCCTTCCAGCTCTGCTAATTGCTGTTGTATGGCCGCTTTTTGTCTTACAGCATTTAATCTGCGACGAAAAAAATAATAAATAACAGCAATGCCGAATAAAATTAATAGAAGCCGAAACCACCATGTTTGCCACCATGGGGGAAGAATGGTAAACTTTAGTTGAACTATGTTTGAAATATCATTACCTAATGCGTCGGTTGCCTTAAGCAATAGTTCATATTTGCCGGAAGGCATCTCATTAAACAATAACTCAGCTTGATTGCCATTGCTGATCCAATTTTTTTGGAGCCCTTTTAATAAATACCAAAAAGTATATTCATTTGTTTTTTCAAAATCAAGTAAGCCAAATCGAACCAGAATATTATTTTGGTCATGAGCTAAGGAAGCCAACCATTTACTTTGCAAAAAATTTACCGGTAAATTGTTTACCTGCATTTCCTCCAGGTTTAATTGAAATTTAGTGTAAGTAGTTACAGATTGTGTGGGGTCTATTACAAAAAAACGATTGCCAATATGGAAAATTAGTTTCCCATTGCCCAACTTTAATGCACTGCCAAAAGCCTCCATATACGAAGTGCTGGCGAAGCGAAGCCGGGTTGTAAACTTATCAATTTTATTATCGTATAGGCAAATTCCTCCTGCAGTAAGCACCCATAATTTATTTGCATCATCGGTAACTAATCCAAAACTAAAACTATGCGGCAAACCATCGAATGTGCTATATACTTTAATACTATTATTGTTATAATTGTATCGGATTAAACCGTTTTGTGAAGTAAGCCATAAATATCGGCCATCATCCAAAATGTCCCTGGGATTAAAATAAGAATGGTTTGTATTGCGGAGCAAACTTTGAAGAGCAATGGTATCGTTGTGTAATGTTTGAAAATTTCTTTTAACAATATTTAGTTGCCCGTTAATATACCAAAGTGCCGTAGAGTCAAAAGAAAGGCAAAGGTTTTTTCTCCAGGCATATCCTTGCAGGCTATCCATTTTTCCTTCTTTAATATGATATAGCCAACCACTGTTTTTTCTGATATACCATTCGTTGGGTTTATATTGATAATACCACAATACGCTTCCCCTGGTTTTTTCAATTAGGAGAGGCAACATTTTTGCAGAATCAAATTGATAATCACCAGCAGCATTTAGCCGCATGTTTAATAATGTTTTGTTCTTAGCTATCCAGTAATTTCCCTGCTTTTTAAAAGAGGGCATTACAAATACAGTTCCAGAATTTTTTTTAAGAGGCTTGTCTTCAAAGTCGGAAATACTATCGGTGTTGTAGTCAAAAGAAAAAAATCCATATTGATAAAAAGGAAAATAAGCTTTGTTTCCGCCATTGCCGGTGAGTGCTGCCGATTGATAAGCCAGGTTGATAAAATTTTCTTTTTTGGATAAAAATTTTTGACTTACGCCCCGGTTGTAAAAATCAATAACGTCTATACCATTATCACTGCTTATCCACATATGACCAAGGTAATCTTCTTCCAGTGCATGAATATAATTACTGCTAAGTAAGCTGCTTGTACCAATAGCTAACAAGTTTGTAAAACGGGTTGTTTTAGTTTCAAAAACCCAAAGTCCTCCGTTACGGGTGCCTATCCACACATTATTACGATGATCTACTTTTATTGAAAAGCAACAGTTCCATGTTTCGGGCCTGGTATTAAAAGCAAAGCTGTCCAGTAAGTTTTTATCCCAATGGTAGCGGTACAAATAGTTGCCATTGCCTACAAACCACATATTCCCCTGCTTGTCGGCATCCATTCCGCTTTGTGCACCTACAAGTTTGTTCCTAATAGTAAACACTGCTTTATTATCCGGATTGTTGTAAGGGTGCTGAAATGTTTTATTACTATAGTCATAAAAATGCATTCCCCCATCTGTAAAAAACCATATTCCTTTTCCGGTATTTATACCGCTGTTGTAACCAATGGCAAACCCGCTAATGCTGCGGCTATCTTTCCCTTGAGGTATTGCACGGTATTTTCCGGTTGTAGCATTTATTTTGTACAATGCCGCATCGGTACTAATCCATAGGCTATCTTCTGCATCCTGAAAAATGGAATAGATATATCCAATAAAACTGCTGTTGTCTTTGGGGCTTAATAATTTATAATGTTGAATAGAATAGGTAAATGGATTTATTTTGTCAACCCCGTTTGTTGTTGCTACCCAAATAAAACCTGTTTTATCTTCAAAAACACAATGCATTTCCAGGGCACTCAAGCTAATAGTATCATTCACAGATTTTGACAAACTTCTAATTCTGGAACCTTCGTGTTTGTATAAACCATTGTAGCTACCAATCCACATATTATTGTTACGGTCCCGGCTTATATCGGTAATCATGTGGGTGTTAAACTCCCGGGAAGTATTAATATGATATCCCTGCTGGGCAATGCTTTTGCCGTAAAAGAAACTCAATAGAATTATTAATGGATGTGCAATCTTTTTTCTCATTACTGAATACTGCGTATTCAAAAGTAACCGATAAAAGCTAAGTAAAATTGCCATTGCATAAATCAATTTGCATTTGAGTAAGCCGGGCTTGCAAGCAATGGGAAGCCGCTCTAAATTTAAACTTTAGAATGAATACAGATAGCGTGCACATAAAATTGAATCAAATAGAAAAGGAGCTTATAAGGCTGGGTTTTTGGAAAAAAGAACCACCGAAATGGATAGATGATTTTACGGAAATGGATGCTGTCAATGAAATTGATTTTATGGAATGGCTGCAATTTATTTACCTGCCCAATTGCAGGAAATACAATATGGCATCCATTTTAATTGCACCGCAGGCAGCAAAATTTTTGCAAACAGCCACCAATAAGGGAAAACTGCTTCAACTGTTTATAGAGTTGGATGCTATTATATAAAAACTTAAACACTTCCATGAGCATGTTATTAAAATCAAATCGTATTAGTTCAAAAGATCGCATAGTTAACAAACGCACAGCCATGTTTCTTATAGGGATGCTGTGTTTTGCAATAGAACATACAAGTGCACAGAATGTTGGGATTGGAATAGAAACACCATCAAAAAGACTTACTGTTAATGGTTCCATACTTTTGGATGCAACCAATAAAAACATTGGAACGCTTGATTCTGCGGCTTTGTTGTTTGGAACAGGCGGGGAAATGGGAATTGTAGGGAGACAAAATGGTGGATGGAATGATTTAATGTTTTTTACTGGGGCTCAACAGCGTCTGAGAATTGGAACTAATGGTTCTGTTATGGTGAATGTTCCGAGTAATATTTTGTACCCAGATCAGTTTGTTGTAAATGGAAAAAGCAGTTTAGATATTCTAAATGTAAATACCAGTGCTGAAATTAATAAACTTAAAATTGACAGTTCGATTGAGATGGAAAATTTATTTAGAGTTAATAATGTCAGCTACACTGTTAAAATCGGTGAAAATTTACCAAACGCAGTAGGTAAACTTCAGGTAAATGGCGGACTTACTTTGGGCAATGGTGATGCTAGATTTTTGGAGAGGGTAGCTATCGGGGGAATAGGTACATTCGTTGATCATGCTCTATCTGTGCATGGCGATTCTTATTTGACAGGAAATGTAAATATGAATGCTGTAAACCCTATTATTCAGCTAAAGCAGAACTATGAAAACAAAGGCTTTCTTCAGCTTTCCGACGATAATATCCGGATTGGGACTAACAGCGGAAATACATCAGGAAACTTTGTGATAAGAAATAACGGTGCTGATAGGGTTACTGTGGACGCCTCCGGTAATATGGATGTTCAAGGCGCCCTCACTGTTAACAATGGCAAAGCTGTTTTATATAATTCAGGTGGTGCTGCACAATTAAAATATTATACCCAAACTGCTACTTTTTCTGCAAATCTACCCGGTCATGGTATGTCTGGCGAACTATCAATCTCTTTTGCGCCAGGAACATTTACCGTCAAACCAAAAGTTTTTGCCGGAGATATTGTTGCAACAGGCGGTACGGTGGGAGAATTATTCCGGGTGCAACTTGTATTATATGGAGCAACCACTACAGGGTGTAAAGCACGACTGATTAACACAAGCCCTAACCCGGTGAACTATAGTATTACGTGGAATATTATTTGCATCGGTGAATAAGATTATAAACTCCATTGGCTTTGCGAGGCTCGATTTTTAACTCCTTCGGCCAAATTGCATCAAAAATTTTTTACAGGAGGCAATGATCCCTATTACTCAATTATAATATGTACAGAGCAGGTACAGAAATTGTTCTTACTCCGGGACTTTCTGCCAAACTGGGCGTAAAATTTACTGCACAAATTAAAACCTGCAATCAACACTGATAACTAAAAAATTTGAAAAAAAATATTAAACAGCAATTGTTCATTACTTACTCTTCCCTCTTTGCCGCAGGCACAAACCCCAATTTTTGAAATTGGTAATAGGCATTTAAAATATATTGGTTAAAAACCATTTCATCGGCTGTTGCAGCAAAGGCATAATCTGGCCGGTACCATTTTACAAAACTATCTAAGGCCGGTGATTGAAGCCCGGTAATTCTACCCACAAAAATTTTACTAAAACGATAGTTTATATATTTCTCCTGCTCTTGTATCTCAAGCCTGTTTTGAAAAGCTTTCAACCGCTTATTTCTTTTAAACCTAAAAAGATTGATAAGCTCATTCACATCGGCCCCAACCGTTCCATCGGCGCCTACGCTTGTACTAATGCCCGGTTTTTTATACTCAAAAATATCGTCATAACTCTGCCTGTTTTCCAGCGAATCTTGCCTGTGCGATTTTGAATAAACAATTACCTCCTTCAACATACTGTATTTGCTGCTAACATACACATGCAGCGACACATCAAATGCTCCCGGGTTACTCACTTTGCTCACCGGAAATTTTTGAGTAGGCTTATTATTGTAAACAAAATAAATAGAATCGTTTGGTAGTACTGCAATGGCATATCGGCCCATACTGTCGGTAATGGTTGATTGGCCGCCGGTGCTAAAAACTTTTACATTTTCTACCAGGTTTATTTTTCCTTTGTCGAGTACAGCGCCTTTAATAACAAACTGCGCTTGCAAGGAAGCTCCTCCAAAAAAATATAAGAAAATAAAGAGTAAAAATTTTTGCAACAGCAGTTATTTATAAGTGCCAATATTACTACCAAATTTTTATGCAGTAAAATGCTGTTATTTTTTTAACGGCCTTTTTGCTTTTTAAGAAATAGTATTAATCAAACAGCCAACATAATAAACGCTGTTATTAACAAAAGGAACCTCCGGGCTGTTCCACTTCCAAAGCAATTAAACCTATAACTTTGCCGCATGGTTTTTTCTTCTTCTCATTTAGAAAATGCGGTTAACGAGTTTGCAAAACTGCCCGGCATTGGTAAAAAAACAGCTTTGCGATTAGTATTACATCTTATAAAACAAGATGCCGCCGAAGTACAGCATTTTAGCGATACCATTGCCCAAATGAGGCGGCAGATAAAATTTTGCAGCAAGTGTTATAATATTTCCGATGCCGAACTATGCCATATATGCAGTAGCCGAACCCGTGGAAACGATACCATTTGCGTGGTTGAAAATATAAGAGATGTAATTGCAATTGAAAGCACACAGCAGTTCAATGGCTTGTATCATGTATTGGGTGGCGTTATATCTCCGTTAGATGGAATTGGCCCCGACCAACTCACTATTGACCCATTGGTTGATCGCATTCAAAACGAAGCCATCAAAGAAATAATATTTGCACTCAGCCCAAACATACAAGGCGACACTACCATTTATTATATAAGCCGAAAGCTAAAAGAAATCCCCGTAAAAATTACCAGCATTGCAAGAGGTATAGCCTTTGGTGGCGAACTGGAATATGCCGACGAAATAACCCTTGCTAAAAGCATCAGCAATCGCATTCCGGTAGAGCATTATGTAAGTGCCGCCAAATAAGTACCACAAACATTTTGGCAAACTCTTATACAAGCCTTAATTTTGCAAGCAATGCAGGAGCGGATTTGTTTATTGTTCAACTCCTGCTTAATCCAAATATTTGAACTAATAAACGGCCTACACAGTTCCTCTACTCCGGAATTGAAAATCGTTTATAAGTTTAATTTTTTTGGTCGCCGGCATCGGTACATTAATGAGGCATCCTTGTGTCACTCACTTGTACTCCATACCATTATTCACCAATAAACGCAACCAATTAAAAATATGGCAACAGATATTAGAACCGAATTGGCAAAGCGCATTCTCATTATTGATGGTGCTATGGGCACGATGATTCAACGATACAAACTCGAAGAAGCCGATTACCGTGGCGAACGCTTTAAAGACTGGCATACCGATGTAAAAGGCAACAACGATTTGCTCAGCATTACTAAGCCCGAAATTATAACCGCTATTCACAAGCAATACTTAGATGCCGGAGCCGATATTATTGAAACTAATACTTTCAGCAGCACTTCTATAGCCCAGGCCGATTACGATATGCAATCCCTCGCTTACGAATTAAATGTAGCCTCTGTAAAATGCGCCAAAAACGCAGTGGAACAATCGGGTAAAACCGCTTGGGTGGCCGGCGCCATTGGCCCATTAAACAAAACCTTGTCGCTTTCTCCCGATGTAAATAACCCCGGCTTTAGAGCAGTAAGTTTTGATGAAGTAGCAGAAGCCTATACCGAACAAATAAAAGGTTTAGTAGATGGCGGTGCAGACCTCTTGCTTATTGAAACCATCTTTGATACCCTTAATGCAAAAGCCGCTATTTATGCAGCAAAAAATTATTTTAGAGCAAATAATATTCCCGAGTTGCCCATTATGATTAGCGGCACCATTACCGATGCAAGTGGTCGCACTTTAAGTGGCCAAACCCTGGAAGCCTTTTATATTTCTGTAATGCATGCCAATCCATTAAGTATTGGCCTCAATTGTGCATTGGGTGCAAGCGAAATGCGACCGCACATTGAAGAGCTTTCGGCTATTGCTTCCTGTTATGTATCGGCATATCCCAATGCAGGCTTGCCCAATGCGTTTGGCGAGTACGATGAGCAACCACACGAAACAGCTCATATAATTGAAGGCTGGGCCAAAGAAGGATTTTTAAATATTGTGGGCGGTTGCTGTGGCACCACTCCCGATCATATAAAACATATTGCCGAAGAAGTAAAAAAGTACAAAGCTAGAGCATTACCGGTGCTGGAAACATCGCTTTAATTTTATTAACCCTTAATGAGTAAAATAACTACCATACAGCTTTTTAAAAGCATCCATTCCCTTGTAGAGCAAAGCAGGCAGGGCTTGGCAACAGTTATTAATACTACTCTTTGCGAAACCAATTTTCATATTGGAAGATTAATTATTGAATTTGAACAACAGGGAAGTTCCAGGGCAGGGTACGCAAAAGAAACCTTATTAAAACTTTCGCATAAATTATCGGGCAAATTGGGCTGGGGTTATTCTGTTGACAATTTAGAAAACATGCGCAATTTTTATCTTTCTTATAAAGATGATTATGCTAAGCACATTCAAAAAAATCAAAAATCCGAGACACTGTCTCGGAAATTGCATTTATCTCCTTTTGGGTTATCGTGGTCGCACTATATTTTTTTAATTAGCATTGAAAATATTAAAGAGCGAAAGTTTTATGAAATTGAATCACTAAGCGAAAATTGGAGCCTTCGGGAATTGAAAAGGCAATATAACAGTGCTTTATTTGAAAGGCTTATACTCAGCAGGAACAAAGCAAAAGTGCGGGAGCTTAGTAAAATGGGCCATGTAATTAACCAACCTTCCGATGTTATTAAAGACCCATACGTATTGGAGTTTCTTAACCTAAAACATCAGGATTTATACCAACCTCAAATGTATGTGAACTATTTTGATGAAGAAATAAAAGCAGTTGAAGAAAACAAAACCATTGGAATTATCCTTTGCAAAAACAAAAAAGAAAGCACCATAAAATACACTTTGGGCAAAGACAATAAGCAAATATTTGCCAGCAAATACAAAATGTATTTTCCCGAAAAACAAATTTTAAAATTAATAAATGCACAATAACAGGTATTATACCAGGCCTGTCTTTTAAACCATGAGCAATACAAAAAATATTAAACCCTTTCTTCGCCTATCGGGCTTGGAGCCTTTGGTAGTAAGGCCCGAAACAAATTTTGTAAACGTAGGAGAAAGAACCAATGTAACCGGCAGCAAAAAATTTGCCCGCCTTGTACGGGAAGGCCATTACGAAGAAGCATTAAGCGTAGCACGCCAGCAGGTAGAAAATGGCGCACAGGTAATTGATGTAAATATGGATGATGCTTTGCTGGATGGCGTAAAAGCAATGACCACTTTTTTAAACCTGCTACAGTCNNCAGGCATTTATTTGTAAAAGCTACGGTGCATCGGTAATTGTAATGGCTTTTGATGAAGTAGGCCAGGCCGATACCAAAGAACGTAAAGTAGAAATTTGCAAACGAGCCTATGATATTTTAGTAGAAAAAGTTGGGTACAATCCGCAGGACATAATTTTTGACCCCAATATTTTTGCCATTGCCACCGGCATTGAAGAGCACAATAATTATGCGGTAGATTTTATTGAAGCCACCCGAGAAATAAAACAATTAATGCCGCTCACCAAAGTGAGTGGCGGTGTAAGCAATGTATCATTTTCTTTTAGAGGCAACGACCATGTAAGAGAAGCAATCCATAGCGTATTTTTATTTTATGCCATTAAAGCCGGCATGGATATGGGCATTGTAAATGCAGGCCAGTTGGTAATTTACGACGACATTGAACCTACGCTCAAACAGCTTTGCGAAGATGTAATTCTTAACCGCAACAACGATGATAACGGTACAACAGAAAAACTAATTGCACATGCCGAAACCGTAAAAGCAAAAGGGAAGGAAGTGGTAAAAGACGAAACCTGGCGCCTGGGTTCTGTAGAAGAAAGGCTCACTCATTCTTTAGTAAATGGCATCACCGATTATATAGAAGCGGATTCCGAAGAGGCAAGATTAAAATACCCAAAACCTTTAGATGTAATTGAAGGCCCGTTAATGGATGGAATGAATGTAGTGGGCGACTTGTTTGGTGCAGGCAAAATGTTTTTGCCCCAGGTAGTAAAAAGTGCCCGTGTTATGAAGAAAAGTGTGGCCTGGTTAAATCCTTTTATTGAAGCGGAAAAGCAGGAAGCCAGCAATGCGCCAACTGTTTTATTGGCAACCGTAAAAGGTGATGTGCATGATATTGGGAAAAATATTGTGGGGGTGGTATTGGGTTGCAATGGCTACAATATTGTTGACCTGGGAGTAATGGTGCCGGCCGATAAAATTTTAGAGGAAGCATTAAAATGCAATGCATCTATTGTTGGCTTATCGGGCCTTATAACTCCTTCGTTAGACGAAATGGTACATGTGGCCCACGAAATGAAACGTCGTAATATGAACCTGCCATTGTTAATTGGCGGCGCTACCACCAGCCGTATGCATACCGCAGTAAAAATTGCACCGCAATACGATAATGGAGTAGTACATGTATTGGATGCAAGTCGCAGTGTAACCGTTGCCGGTAGTTTGCTTAGCAATGAAGCAAAGTCAGATTTTTTAACAGGCATTAAAGAGGAGTATGAAAAATTACGAATAGATTTTGCAAAGAAAAAAGTAGTTAAACAATTTTTATCTTTTGCCGATGCGCAACAAAACCCTGCCGCAATTGACTGGCAAAATTTTGAACCCATAAAGCCCACATTCACCGGCACAAAAACAATTAGCAACCTTAGCCTGGCAGAACTGATGCCATTTATTGACTGGCAGCCCTTTTTTATTGCATGGGAAATGCATGGCAAATTTCCGGCCATTTTAAGCGATAGTATTATTGGAAAAGAAGCCACAAAATTATACGAAGACGCTAAAGTATTACTGCAACAGATTGTTGATGAAAACTGGCTGACGGCTCATGGAACTGTTGGTTTTTGGGAAGCCAATAAAACGGCTCCGGATAGTGTTCATGTGCATCATGAAGGGGAAGTGATAAAGCTTGAGTTTTTGCGTCAGCAATTAAAAAAGGCAGCCGGCCAACCTAACTACTCTTTGGCCGATTTTATAGCACCAGATGGTACAGTAAACCAGGATTATATCGGTGCATTTTCTGTAACCATTTCAGGCATTGAACCACATATTAAAAAGTTTCAGGAAAACCACGACGATTATAGTAAGATAATGCTGCAAGCCCTGGCCGACAGGCTGGCCGAAGCTTTTGCCGAATACCTGCATTATAAAACCCGAACTGAATATTGGGGTTATGTAAAAGACGAAGGCCTTAGCAACGAACAATTAATAAAAGAAGAATACCAGGGTATTCGACCGGCACCGGGTTATCCGGCCTGCCCCGACCATACAGAAAAATACAAGCTCTTTAAATTGTTGGGAGGCGAAGAAGCTACAAAAATTCATTTAACAGAATCCCTGGCAATGTATCCTGCAGCATCGGTTTGCGGCTGGTATTTTGCACATCCACAAAGTAAATACTTTGGTGTAGGTAAAATTGAAAAAGATCAATTGGACGATTATACCCAACGAAAAGGAATGAGTGAAGAAGAAATGACGAGATGGTTGAGGCCGATATTGGAGTAATAGAGTTAAGTATTATAAAGTATTGAAGGGGCTCATTTGAGTCCCTTTGGTTTTAAGAAAATTTTTAAAGGGCATAAAAAATGAAATAATTGCTAATATAGAAAATCTTACTTTTCTAAATTGTATTTTTATAAAAAGGTTAATAGTTAAAAAATGCGCATTATCTCCTACAATGTAAACGGCATAAGGGCTGCAATTAAAAAAGGATTGTTAGATTGGTTGGCAAGCAACCCTGCCGATGTAATTTGCCTGCAGGAAACCAAGGCTACCGATGCAGACATTGATGTAAAGCTTTTAGAAAAATTGGGCTACCATCACTATTGGTTTAGTGCCCAAAAAAAAGGGTATAGTGGCGTGGCAGTATTCAGCAAAATAAAACCCGATGGAATAAAAACAGGTATCGGCCATGAACTCAGCGATTTTGAAGGAAGGGTAATTGAATTACAATTTGGAGATATAAAATTGATAAATGCCTATTTTCCCAGTGGCACTTCCGGCAACGAAAGGCAAACCTACAAATACCAATGGTTGAATGAAATGCTTGATTATCTCCATACATTAAAAAAGAAAAATCCAAAACTTATTCTTTGCGGAGATTATAATATTGCACATGAAGAAATAGATATTCATGATCCCAAGGGCAACAAAAAATCATCGGGGTTTTTACCGGAAGAAAGAGCCTGGATGACAAAGTTTTTTCAATCCGGCTGGGTAGATACTTTTCGTGAGTTTCATAAAGAGCCGCATCGATACAGCTGGTGGAGCCAGCGGTTTCCCAGCGTAAGATTGAATAATAAAGGCTGGCGTATTGATTATATATCGGTAACCGAACCCTTGCGTAATCAACTGGTAGATGCAGAAATTTACCCCGATGTGAAACATAGCGACCATTGCCCTGTGTATGTAGAAATAAAAATTTAATGCATGATTATTTACAACGTTACCATAAAGATTGCTGCACCCATTCATGAAGATTGGTTGCATTGGTTACAGCAGGAGCATGTACCGGAAGTATTGGCCACCGGCTGTTTTGAAAAAGCAACCGTTACCCGCCTTTTGGAAATTGACGACAGTGAAGGCCCCACTTATGCGGTGCAATACCATGCGCCAAGCAAGGCTATGTACAATAAGTATATTGAAAAATTTTCCGAAGGCTTACGCAAAAAATCTTTTAATAAATGGGGCAACCAATTTATTGCTTTTAGGTCGCTAATGCAGATTGTGCAATAAATGTGCATAACAAAAATCAGTTTCTTACAATATAAAAGTTCAATTGCCTAGTACGTGAATCCCTTGCCTGCACTGGATTGTAGGAGTGGTTATGCCGAAATCCTTTGCTGCAAAGGGTTTCATCGTTTCAGGATGCTTTGCTTTGCACATTTAAAAAGTAAATAATTCGCTGCAAGTGCTGCTATGCCTGAATTTGCAGCATTTTATAGTGGGAAAAATATTATTGAAAAAATTTTGTTGCAATCAAAAACCTTCTATATTTGTTGCACTATAAATTTTCAAAAAAATAATTATGAACAAAGCTGAATTAATCGCAAAAATTGCAGACGATGCAGGCGTAACAAAAACACAAGCAAACGCTGCTGTGGATTCTTTTGTAGATGCTGTTACAAAAACATTGAAAAAAGGTGATAAAGTTACTTTGGTTGGTTTTGGTACTTTCTCTGTATCAAAAAGAGCTGCTCGTAACGGTCGTAACCCACAAACAGGCGCTGTAATTAAAATTAAAGCGAAAAAGGTTGCCAAATTTAAAGCAGGTAAAGAACTGTCTGCAAAAATCTAACCATTACAAAATTTTTAAAAAAGCAAGATGCGTTCGTATCTTGCTTTTTTTTTAAACTGTTTATAAACAAAAAAATTACAACTATGGGACGTGGTGATATTAAAACCAAAAAAGGAAAAACTTTTGCCGGTTCTTTCGGAAAAACCAGGCCGGCCAAACCTGCAAAAAAAGCAGCAGTAAAAAAGGCAGCGGCTAAAAAATAAGTTGATTAGTTAAAAGTTGATTGGTTGATAAATGCAATAAATTAATCAACCAGTCAACCTATCAACTATCTACGGTGCCAGTCGTTCAATAATCCATTCCCCGGCATCCGTTTTTCTATACTGTATTCTGTCGTGCAAGCGGCTGGGTCTTCCCTGCCAAAATTCCATTAAATAAGGGTTTACAATGTAGCCTCCCCAATGTGGTGGACGTACAACATTTTCATCGGTAAATTTTTCCTGAAGTTTAAGCACATTGTTTTCTATTTCTTCTCTTGAAGATATTACTGTGCTTTGTGGAGAAGCCCATGCGCCTATCCTGCTTCCTACAGGACGTGAATGGAAATATTCATCGCTTTCAATTGCCGATACTTTTTGAATAGGACCTTCAATTCGAACCTGTCTTTCTAGCTCTTTCCAAAAAAAGCAAAGGCTTGCAAAAGGATTTTCTTCTATCTGATTTCCTTTGTGGCTTTGGTAGTTAGTGAAAAATGTAAAACCGTTTTTATCGAAACCCTTTAATAAAACAATTCTTGCCGAGGGGCGGCCATCTTTACCTGCTGTGGCAAGTGTCATTGCATTTACTTCCTCAATTTCACTGGCAATAGCATCGGCCCACCATTTTTCAAACTGTATAATGGGATTAGTTGCCACATCAACATCTGCAAGTGTTTGCTGTTTATATTCTGTACGAATGTTTGCAATGTTATTTTGTTTCATGGTATAAAATTAAAAAAGCTGCCCGGAAAGGAGCAGCTTAAAAGCAATTATTTTTATTTGAAATGTGTTATAGTTTCAATCCTCCAAAGCCCGACATTAAGTCTAAGCCAAGAACTTTTTGAAGAACTATATTCATAACGGCACCAATTATAATCATTACAACAATATACACTACAATAGATACAATCATATACACCACTTTTTTATCATCGGGTGTTTTTTTAACCGGAGTTAAGCCTAAGTACCAAACGTAAATGCTGTAAAGTCCAATGAGAGAACCGATAATTGCAATGGAAGGCAGTACACTTAAAAATGCACCTATCATTGCAGGAGTAGTGCCATAAGCCACTAACTGTGCCGAACGATTGAGATCTTTTTCCGAAGCAAAAGAAGGAGCCAGCATATCTACAACATATACCGACACATAATAAGCAATAATGCCTACAATTAGCTTATTCAATGCATAGTAGAGCCCCCATTTTGTGCCCGACATTTTTATACCAAGAAATCCCAAATCAACACCAATTAAACCATAGCCAATAAATGCTGCTACTGTACCAATAACAGTTAGTGGGAGCACATAACCTGTAAGCAATGAAGAAACGGTAGAAGATTCAGTGGCGATTACTTCCCATTCTTTTTTGGGATTCACCAAAATGTTTTTTACTCTTTCAAAAATGTTCATAATAGTTGGTTTTAAGTATGTCGAATTTATAATACCTTAAAGATATATACAAAACTTTTTATGCTAACCTGTAGATAAGTTACTTTTTCATCAGCATTTCATTTAGGGCATTTGCTTCATGAAGCTGTTGTTTGAGACTATCTATTTCCATGTGGGCAATTTCCAGTTCACTTTTAGTGGAAGTTAATTGCTTTTTGGTGTCTTGTAGTTTTTTGTAAACTGCCGAGGCCTCATCGAGCTCACGGGATGTGTCTAACAGGTTGGCTTGAACGCTGTTGAAATCTTTTATTTTATCTTCTGCTTTTAATTGGTCTTTTATGGATGCATATAACTCTTCTTCCATTTCGGAGAGGCGCTCATCCTTGCCTTCGTTTTTTTGCTGGCAGTTTCCCAGGTGATTTTGCATTTGTTCAAACTCTATTAAATTAGCATCAACCCTGCTTTGAAGTTCGGAGGCTTCCTGCGCTCTTTTTCTCAAAAGCTCCAATTCTTCTTCTCGTACCTGAATCATTATATTCACATCATCAAGCTGTAATTGAAGCATTTCATTTTCGGAACGCAATAGCTGTATTTGACGCTCGGTAAGCATAATTTATTTTAAAAGTTTGATTGCTTTATTAAACTTCAAGATATATTTTTTATATGAAGCGGCAATAAAAATGCCACTTTAAAGGCGGCACTTAAAATAAAAAATCAAAATTTTATCAACTCACCAGGGTTCCTACTTTTAAACCGGTAACTACGCTCATTAAATTGCCCGGTTTGTTCATATCAAAAACCACAATAGGCAGGTTATTTTCCATGCATAAAGTGAACGCCGTCATATCCATCACCTTTAGGTTGTTCGAAATACATTCTGCAAAACTAATCTTGCTGTACTTGGTTGCGGTTTTATCTTTTTCGGGGTCGGCGGTATAAATACCATCAACCCTGGTACCTTTTAAAATAATATCGGCTTTAATTTCAATTGCTCTTAAAGAGCCGGCTGTATCGGTGGTAAAATAGGGGTTTCCGGTGCCGGCACCAAAAATTACAACTCTGCCTTTTTCCAAATGCCTAATGGCTCTTCTGCGGATATAGGGCTCGGCAATTTGTTCCATTTTAATAGCACTTTGCAGCCTGGTATAAACACCTGCTTTTTCGAGGCCTGCCTGTAAAGCCATACCGTTGATAACGGTTGCCAACATGCCCATATAATCTCCCTGCGCTCTTTCAATACCCGTTTCTGCTTCGTTCATACCTCTGTAAATATTGCCACCACCAATTACAATGGCCACCTGTACTCCCATTTCTGTTATTTGCTTAATGTCTTGTGCATATTGACCAATTATTGAAGGGTCGAGGCCAAAACTTTTATCGCCCATTAAAGATTCGCCGGAGAGTTTTAAAAGAATGCGCTTGTATTTTGGGAGCATACTGTATTTTTTTGCGAAGATAAAGTTTAGCAGTTAAAAAATGTTTTTACAGTTTACTCAATTCAAATTATAAAAGCCCTTTTTCGTAAGCCAGGTGAAGCGCCTGTGCCCTGCTATTGACATGAAGTTTTTGATAAATGTTCATCACATGTTTTTTAGCTGTGTTGGGGCTAATGAATAAACGGGCTCCAATTGCTTTATAATCTAACCCCTGTACAACCAGGGTTAATATTTCGGTTTCTCTATTTGTAAGGTCAAACAACTGGCTGTTTTTGTTCGATTGCGGTTTCTTTTGCACCAGGGTAATTCTGTTGTTTTGCACCAATTGTAAAATTTTATGTGCAATGCCCGGCGATATGGGTCCGGCACCGCTTTCGTGCATTTGCCAAAGCATATCTGAAATGTTCTCTGCGCTTTCGTCTTTTAATAAATAGCCAAATGCACCAGCTTTAATGGCTTTAAATATTTTTTCTTCATCATCAAAAATGGTAAGTACAACAAACTTTACAGAAGGGAAAAAAGAAGAGCCAAGCGCTATAGCATCTACGCCATCCATATTGGGCATTTCAAGATCCATTAATGCTACATCCGGAAGCTGATCGGCCGGCAGTGCTTTCATCTTTTCTATAAAATCTGAACCATCTTCCGCCGATAAAACTATTTGAAAATGGCCATGCCTTAATAGTTTGTCTCTAATAATATTTCGGTTGCCTACTTTATCATCTATAACGGCTACTTTAATCATGTGGTATTTTATAAGTTTTCAAATATGCCAATTGTAATACAAGTATCAAATAATCCATTGGGATTATCAGGGAACATAAATGCTAATGCTTGTTCCTTTTTTTAACTCTGAATGAATGATTATTTTAAAGTTCCATTCTTCGGCTCGCTTATTCATATTTACAAGGCCATTACCTGGTTTTATTTGATTGTTATCGAACCCTACCCCATTGTCAATAATATCGAGCTGCCAGCCATTGTTATTGATTTCCGAACTTTTAATTAAGATTGTAGAAGGGCCGCCATGCTTTATTGCATTATTTACCGATTCTTGAACTATTCTTACCACATTTAAAGCCTGGCCGTAATGCAATTCCTTTTCTGATGGAGCTGTACCTTCCACTTTAAACTCAATTGTATGATAATACCTGCCAAAGGATTGCATAAAATTTCGTATGCGCAAAAGACAATCTGAGGCTGCATAATTCTCTTTTTTTAATGCCCAAATAGTTTCCCGTAGTGCAGTAATAATATCTTTTGATGCAAAGCGAAGATCTTTCATAATTTGATTTTTCTCATCCACATTTTTCTCAACCTGCAGAAGGTCGGTATTATGTAATACAGCATTTGCATAAGCACCAATACTATCGTGCAGCTCCATAGATATACGGCCTCTTTCTTCCTGTACTTTTTGCTGCATTTGCAATAAATTAACTCTCTTTTGATATCGGGCTTTGTTGTAACGGTTAATGATGTAGATAATACTACCTAATGCTAAAATGGTTAAAAGTGAAAGGAACCACCAGGTTTTCCAAAATGGGGGGTGAATTATTATTTGCATTTCATGGAGCGGTATTGCATCATTATTGAAATATGCTGCAGCATAAGTTTTAAATATATATTTTCCGGGGGGCAACATGTAACGTACCGGATCTCCTGGGGTTAATTGAAACCATTTTTTATCATAACCATCCATTTTGTATTGGTGTACGTACCTGTCTGCATTTAATGCTCCAGAAGCTATAAAAGAAATTTCTAAAGAATTTTGATCATAGGGCAACTCAATTTTTTGTAGATTTTGAAAAGCGGTATTTGCAGTATATATTGAATTGTTCACTTTTATATCGGTAATAATTACCGACGCCCCCGAAGTGTAAGTAGGTATTGCCGAAGGGAAAAAACTATTTACTCCATTTATGCCGCCAAAATATATTTCACCCTCTTTTGTTTGGAAGCTTGTATTTGTATTAAACTCATTTTCCTGCAGGCCATCTTCTTTGGTTAATTGAAACAGTTGCCCCGATGCGGAAATGCGAACAATTCCTTTATTGGTACTAGTCCAAACATTTTTATTTTTATCAATTTCTATAGCATAAATACATTCATCGGGCAAGCCTGTTTGCCTGTTGTACTTTTTAATTACTCTATAGTGTTCATCTGTTACAAAGAGTCCTTTATTAGAACCAAAGTAAAGTTGATTGCCATAAGCAGCATAAGATCTAACCCCGGCAGTGCCCGGAAAACTTACCTGGCGCAATAGATTAAAGTTTGTAGTGTCGTACTCCCTTATTTCATCATTGCTATGAACAATTATTTTTCCTTTATGCAATATGCCTCCATGGGTTGCGGCATTATAAATAAGTTTGGATTTAATTTGGTTGCTGTTTTTGTCAATCATAAAAAATCGGCGTTCCGTTTGTAAAATTGCATTATCGGTACCCTCATAAATAAGTTTGCTGAAATAGTGTACTATCGGCAGTGTAGTAGATGAATCATAATGAATAGAAACAGGGACTATGTGTTGAAGGTTGGCGGAAAGCTTATATGCCTGCGATTTGCCTACAGAAAGAAAAATATATTCGGATAGATTATTTTTTGTAATTGAATTTACACTGAAGGGGGCATTTTCTCCGGGTAAATATTTTATATGCTTTACTAAGTTTTGGAGGCTGTCAAAAATATACAATCCGTTTCCAAAAGTGCCCAGCAATATTTTGTTGTTTGCTACATCGGGGTAAATACACAGGGTATAACTTTGTTTGTTTTCCGGAATACCATAGTAGCGAAGCGCATAACTGTTTTTGGTAAGCTTTCTAATACCATCGTTAACGGTTAAAAAATATAAGTTTCCAAAATTATCTTCAACAATTTTCTTAACAGACACGTTTGCTGTTATGCGATTATTTTTAAAGTCCAATATTTCTGCAATTTCATTGTTCCAATCTTTTGACATTTCTAAAAAGCGATCATAATAGAACATTAAGTTTTTATTGTTCCAATGAAACATTAGCCCTTTAAAATTGGGGGTGTAAAAGGAGCTTTGGTATATAATTTTTAAAGAACTGTCGGAGAAGTTGTACTTGCATAATTGCCAAATTTTATCTTGCTTAAAACAATACAAATTATTAGCCCCTTCATTTTTCATAAATGCAAACAGTAGCCCTGGCAATGGCGGGGAAGTTTTCAATAAGCGTTTAGTACTGAGCTTATATTGAAAGAGCTGATAGCGATAAACCATATTTAAGGTATCCTTTTCAATACTTGAAAATTGTGGCATGGAAGGCCCGGATATGGGGAGTAAAAACGGTAAAGCAGTGGTATAAAGTTTTTGATAGGTGGTTGCATTTAGCGCAATAATGTTGGCGCTAAACTCATAAATGTAAATAACGCCATTATCTTCCCCAATAAGTTTAAGTTTTTCGGAACTGCCTTCAGCGAGTGTAAATACTTGCTCAAAACTGTTTTTGTCAACATTATACCTACTAATGCCTTTGCCATGTATAAAAAGTAAATTGCCATTTTGTTGCTTGAAAAACTCCACATTCATGTTATCGGGTAAACCACTTTGTATGGGTATAAGTTCAAATGTAACGCCGTCGAATCGCTGAATGCCGTTTGTATAACTTAACCAGCAAAAATTATTTTTATCAATAGCTAAATCCAATACAGTGCTTTGCAATAATCCTTCATTCACGCTATATCGGAAAAAATTATAGCGACTTTTTTGCTGTGCCGCCACAGGAAAACACATAAAAAAAAATAAATACAGTAAGCAAATGATATATCGTGAAAAGGAGAAATGCATGCTACAATTTTGGCTCCCTCAAATTACAGCATAACGCTGGATTTTATAACTAATCCGCATGGATTATTGCGAGAGAATGGTAGTTTTCATTCATTTGATAAATTTTCTTCTTTACGGGTTACAACAAATTCTGTTGCTGCTGTTGTTTAGATTTTACAAGTTGTGAAACTCCGGCATAAAAAAAATGAACGCTTTAATTGATAGTAATATGAAATTTTTACAATTATTTTTTTGTGGCATTTTAATGAATTGTATTGCGAATGCTCAAACCTGGGATGGCAGCGAAGGATCCAACTGGAACACCCCTGCCAACTGGAGTACCAATTCAGTGCCAACTTCAAGTAGCGCTGTAACCATACCTAATACAGCCAATAAGCCTTCGCTTGCCGCCAATACAACTATTGGTAGTCTTAGTATGAGCGCCGGCAGCGAACTAAATTTTAATGGGTTTACTCTTACAGTAACAGGCACGGCTTCTATTGCGGGGGCAACTCTAAGCAACAGCAATGCTGCTACCGATATAGTGTTGTCCGTAACAAATGGGGGTGGCTCCGGTACCAATTACTTTGGTTCCAGTTCTATTACCGATAATTTTACTTTTAATGTTGCTGGTACCGGTGCAACTTACGAAGGCTTTAGTACCGGCAATGCTTATTTAGGAAATTGCATTTTTAATATTGGCGGTTCAGGCACTTTTTATTCTTCCTATAGTCAANNGCCATTAATGGCACCATCAACATAACTGCAACGGGAGCCGGTAATCCTAACTTTTATTTAAATAAGATTAAAAACCTAACTACCGGAGGAACCATTACCGTTCAAAATAGCGGCAATACTAGTATAAGTAACGATACATTGATGGTAACAGCAATCAATATATCGGGCTTTGC
>DEHT01000046.1:0-17760 GCA_002352045.1 Chitinophagaceae bacterium UBA2793
GTTTGTTAGGGTTGCAGGTAACGAATGGTTTGTATCATTCAGCAATCGGAAGAATGCCTACAAGATAACCTCTTTGTTTTATATAAGAGGGTGCAAACGGATGCACAATTTTATACGCCTAATTAAATTATTGTATTGCTTATGATAAGTCTTGCTTTTAGTTCTTCCTGAATATACTCTTCCGATGCATGCTCCTGTTTTGGCTTGTTAAGTAAATTAATCATGTGTGTCATTGTTTTTTCGCCTTGCAAATACGGAAATTGCTCAAGCGAAGCAACTGGCGGGTGTGCGGTATATTCTGTGATAGGAAGATTGGCGTAGCTTACAAACAATACCTCTTTATTTATTTTTATACCCATTCTTTCGGCGCATTGCACTGCATCGAGATATACATAATCGTTAAAACAAATAATGGCATTGGGAGTATTTTTTAGTTGGAATAGTTTTTTTACAGCTTGCTGAGTGCTTTCCTTTGTAAGATCTGTTTTTTCAACAAACTGCATATCTACTTTTAATTTTTGCCTTGATATGCCATCAATATATCCCTGCAGTCTTTCTTTGCTTGCAACCAGTTTATCGGGTCCATTTATAAAAGCAATTTTACGTTGCCCTTTGTCGAATAACCATTCAATCAACTCTACAGTACCGTTGTATAAATTGCAAAATATTTTGTGTACATTTTTTATAGCCGGTATCCGGTCGAAATAAATAACCGGTATTTTATATTTTTCAAGCTGCAATAAATGTTCGTATGTATTGGTTTGTTTAGAGAGCGAAATTATTAATCCATCCACTCTTTTCTTTCGCATAGTGGCTACTATCTTTTTTTCTTTTTCTAAATCGTCGTAACTCTGTCCAAATAAAATGGTATAGTCATGTTGTAAAGCAGCTTCTTCCATACCACTTATGGCTTCCGAAAAAAAGCCTTCTTTAATGGAAGGGAGTATTACCCCTATTACCATGGTTTTGCTTTGCTTAAAAAAAATGGCCTGAGTGTTTGGTTCGTAACCCAGCTCTTCGGCGAGTTTTTTTACTTTTTCTTTTGTGCTAATACCAATTCGGGGATGATTGTTTAGCGCCCTGGAAACCGTAGAAACGGAAACATTTAAGCGTTTAGCAATTTCTTTAGTGGAGGGCAGTTTACTACTCATATTATATGCCAACTAATTTAACTAAATAATGCTAAAGCTTTATTTTTTATTTGTCACAAAAAAAGTTCTATGCATTAAAACTATTAGCCAAATCTTTTAATTCAATTAAATTGCTCACTTTAAGTTTTTCAAAAATGCGGGCTTTGTGTGTACCTACGGTAGAAACCTGCAGGTTGAGTTTATGGGCTATTTGGCTTATGCCTTCACCAGACAGCAGCAAAGTTGCAATTTCAAATTCCCTTGGAGAGAGGGTGTCGAACAAATTGGTTTTATTAATGCGGTTACCCTGCTCTGCCAGCGATTCTACTAACGACTCGCTTATATACTTTTTGCCACTCAAAACCTGGTTGATGGCTTTTACAATTTCGTCCAGGGGAGCCACTTTATTAATAAAGCCTTTTGCGCCGGCTGCCAAAAACCTTTTGGCATATACACTTTCGGCATTCATTGAAAATACCAATACTTTAATGGCAGGATAACTAATATGAATGTATTCCATTAACTCCAGTGTATTAGTATCGGGCATTTTAATATCTAATATCACCAGGTCGTAATTATGAAGCTTAAGTTTTATATGGGCCGATTGCCCATCTTCAGCTTCATCAATGCTGCATGGCTTATATAAGTCCGATAAGATTAATTTTAATCCAGATCGAACTACCACATGATCATCAATTAATAAAAAACGCATGTTTAAGGAATGTACTATTTGTAAGAGTACTGCAAAAAAATGAGTTAAACAAGCATTGCTGCCCTTAATGTTGGGAATTTTATCTTTAGGCTTGTACCCTTATCTGGTTTCGACTTGATATTTAAGTTGCCCTCGTACATGCTTACCCTGCTTTGGATATGCCTGAGGCCTACGCCCATTCGTTTTGTTTTTATATCAAAACCAACCCCGTCATCTTTTATTTCTACTGAAATGCCTTTTTCCGAAGCCGATAATTTAATAAAGGTATTTTCTGCTTTTGCATGTTTTAAAATGTTGGTTAGCTGCTCCTGAATGATGCGGTATATGGTGGTTTTAAAATTTTCGTTTAAATTTTCTTCGCTAAACCGCTTCATATCAACCTCTATATTGATATTGTTGACCATCATAATATCGTCTGCTAAAATACTAATGGATTCGCACAGACCGAGTTCGTTTATAAGCGGTGCATGCAATACTTTCGAAAGCGATCTTATTTCTTCAATTGCACTGGTAATATATTCCGAAGCATTTTTTAGCAAGCTGTCTCTTTTTTGCTCGTCTTTTAGTGAAGCATCTATAAAAAGCTTTCCTGCACTTAAAAGTTGATTAACATTATCGTGCAATTCTTTTCCAATTTCGGTACGTTCTTTTTCCTGTGCGGTAACTACTGCTTCGGCAATTTGTTTTTGTTTAAGCAATAGCTGTTCTTCCAGTTTTTGTTCCAGTTCCAATCTTTCGGTTATATCTTCCATTATTCCCACCATTCTTATGGCTATACCATTTTCATAGATAATGTGCCCCCGGTCGTAAAAATGCCGGTACTCGTTATTTTTGGTTTTAAATCTGTACCGATCTTCCCAAAGTTGTAACTGTTTTTCTATAAAAAAACTATTGAGTCTGGTGGTAACTCTTTTTTTATCGTCGGGGTGTAGGTCTCTTTCCCAAAAAGTAGAATCTACCGTAATAGTTTCTTCATTATATCCTAAGCTGGTTTTTAAACCGGATCCCATCCATTTAGACCTTCGTTTTAATAACTCCCAATCCCACACAATTGCATTGGTAGCTTTTGCCAACAATTCAAATCTTTCAATAACCTTATTCAATTGCCGGTTCGTTCTTTTTAAAAGTATATTGTGTTGTATAGCCTGCTCTAAAGTGTATGCAGATAGTTCACTTACTGGTAATATATCGTCGGCAATATAGTAGTCGGTAGATTGGGTACTCATTAAAACAAATGGGCATTTAGGAAAAGTAGCCCTGTAGAAATCCATCGCTTCTTTATAATTTTTACTATCGGTAAGGAAGAGAATGTCGGGTACAAAATCGTTTATTGTGGATGGTTGAAGCGAATGCTCAACTTTAATTTTGCTCACCTTTAAATGGCTATTTCTTAAAATTGCTTTAATGGAGGTAGAAATAGATTTTGCTTCTTCAAATATTAAAATATTCAAAGCCTGGGTTAGGCATTCCATAGTAATTTTATTTTAACCTCAATTATTTTAACAGATATAGTTAATTTTAAAAAAGGATAGGTTAGTGCTGCAAGATATAGTAAAAAGCAAATGCTTTGATGTAAATATTTAATTAGCAGCACAAATTTCCTGTTGAAAATAAATGAAGAAATATACATTAAACATTAGAACAAAGTTTGCGTTTTTGGCTGCATTAATATGTGTGGCCTATCTTATATGGGCTACTTTTAATAATCTAATTCAAACTCAAAAAGAAAGCGATAAAATAAATACTGCATTAGGAAGACTATTGAGGCTCGAAAATATTTTGGTTAATATAAAATCGGTTGAGTCGGGCCAAAGGGGTTTTGTTTTATCGGGCGACCAACGATATTTAACCTCCTATTACAGAGGCCTTACCGGTATTACAAGAGATACTACCGCATTAAGGAAATTAAAAAAATATAATAAAAAGGAAGAGGAGTTACAGAATGCTTTAATTAGTTATCTGCACAAGAAAATTGTGCATTCAGAAACTATTATTCAGGTATATAGAGCTTCAGGAATTGATTCTGCCAAAGAAAAACTATCTACCCGGCAGGGGATAGACTATATGGATAGTATCAACCTGTTTGTAATAGAATTAGAAAAAAACGACCGGGCTTTATTAAAATCGGCTTATCAAAATACCGAAAAACTGGCCCTGCGAACTACCTGGCAACTTACCATGCTGGCATTGGTATTTTTATTTATACTGGGCATTACCTTTTATATAACAAACAGAGATTTTAAAAAAATTATAGAATCGGAGCGGAAACTAAAATTTAATGCATCGCTAATCCGCAACATTTCCGACCCCATTATTACAACCAATACCCAGGACATTATTACCAATTGGAATATGTATGCCGAGCAGTTGTATGGCTATAAAGAGCAGGAAGTAATTGGAAAAAATATTTTTAACCTTTTAAAAATTTCACCCGAACATAGAGAGCTGGAGTATGCCATATTTCATCAAAACGAAAACGATTATTGGAAGGGAGAGTCGGTTCATTTTCATAAAAACAACGAAGCATTGTTTGTGGAAGTTTCGGTAGCTTCTATAAAAGATGATGATGGAAAAACGGTGGGCTATGTATCGGTAATAAGAGATATTAGTTTTAGAAAAAAAGCCGAAGCAGAGCTGCATAAACTTAAAAATAATTTAGAAGAAGAGGTAAAAGTAAAATCGGCAGAATTGAGAAATGTATTCTCCCGCATTACGGATGCTTTTATAGCATTGGATAATAATTGGAATTATACTTACCTCAATAAACAGGCAGCCGAACTACATGGACGAACCATTGAAGATTTGCTTGGTAAAAACATTTGGGAAGAATACCCCGATGTGGTGATAGAGCCCTTTTATGATGCCTTGCAAATGGCAAAAAGAACAAGGCAGCCACAGCGATTGCAATTGTATTATTCAAAAGTAAAAAGATGGTACGAAGACTTGATTTATCCTTCTGCCGATGGTATTTCGGTTTATTACCACGATATAACTAAACGTAAGGAAGCAGAACTAAATTTACAATTGGCCCATGAAAAATTAAATTACCATATCAACAATACTCCAATGGGAGTGGTAGAATTTAATATAAATGGCAAAGTGGTTCAATGGAGCCAAAGAGCAGGTGAAATATTTGGCTGGTCGAAAAATGAGGTAATAGATATGAATGACTTTTTTAGCCAGTTGGTTTATAACGAAGATTTAGCTCATGTAAGGGCAGCTATAAGTGATCTATCTTTTAAACACAGTAACCAAAGTGTTTTTGAGGTAAGAAATAAAACTAAGGATGGGAAAATTATTTTCTGCGATTGGTACAATTCGGTATTAAGAGACAATGATGGAAATATAATAGGAATACTATCGCTGGTAAAAGACAATACACAAAGGCGAATAGCCACCAGGGCTTTAGAAGTTTCCAAACAAGATTTGCAAAAATCAAACGATCGATTTGAATTGGTGGCTAAGGCTACCAATGATGCCATTTGGGATTGGAACCTTGAAAAAAATGTAATTTGGGGTAATGAAGCTTTTTGTAAACTTTTTGACACAGAATCCGAAACGCCATTTAGCATGGAAACATTTGCTCAAACTATTCATCCCGATGACAGAGACTGGGTAATGAAACAGCTTTTAGATGCAATGAAAAATGGCGATACTTATATAAATATAGAGTTTAGATTTATATTGAAAAATGGCTTGCAATATATTACCGTAGATGACAAAGCGCATATACTTTACAATTCCGATGGCGTGGCCGTAAGGTTGCTGGGTGCATTGCAGGATATAACCCAGGATAAATTATACGAACAGCATATATTGCTGGAAAAAGAACTTTCGGATACAATTATCAATAGTTTGCCCGGCATTTTTTATTTGTACAATGCAGAAGGAAAGTTATATAGATGGAATAAAAATTTTGAAATTGTAACCGGGTATAGCGGCGAGGAATTAAAAACCATGCACCCTTTACTGCTTATTTCCAATGACGATGTTGCAGGAGTGCAAAGCCGTATTAAAAGTGTATTTAATAAAGGAGAAGATTTTGTTGAAGCCAATTTGGTAACCCGATGGGGTAAGCAAATACCCTTTTATTTTACGGGAAGAATAATTTTTTACGAAGGCGAAACCTGCCTCATGGGAGTAGGCATAGACATTTCGGAAAGAGTACGCTCACAGTACGAGCTGGCCATTAGCGAAGAAAAGTACAGAACCATTATTGAACAGGCATCCGATGCCATTTTTATAAGCAACGAAGAGGGAAATTACATTGATGTAAACTCAAAAGGAGTAAAACTTTCGGGCTATGAAAAAAACGAATTACTAAAGCTTACCATTTTTGACTTAATGTCAAAAGAAGAGGCAGCATTAAATCCAATAAATGCGGAAGATTTAAAAAAAGGAAATATAGTAATCAACGAACGAAAGCTAAGAAGAAAAGACGGCACTCTTTTAGATGTAGAAATAAGTGCAAAGATTTTGATTGATGGCCGCTATTTAGGGATAGTGAGAGATATTACCGAAAGAAAAAAGGCAGAAGAAGAGTTACGGGAATCGGAAGAAAAGTACCGGTTGCTGTTTTATCAAAACCCCATGCCTATGTGGATGCTTTCGATGCCCGAGAGAAACTTTATGGATGTGAATGCAGCCGCAGTTGAATTTTACGGTTACACAAGGGATGAATTTCTTTCGATGAACATAATGGATATGAACCCATCCGATGGAAAAACTTTGCTATTAAATGAGCCTAATTTGGAAGGCGTGGAAAATTCCAATGTGTTTGCTTTACTAAAAAAAGATAAAACCATTGTAATGGTAAACATCATATCTCACGACATTATTTTTGAAGAAAAACCTGCCAGGCTGGTATTGGCCAACGATATTACTGCTAAAATAGAAGCCGAGGAAAAATTAAAAGAATCTCACGAAAGCTATCGCCAATTGGCATCACATCTTGAAACCATCCGGGAAGCCGAACGAACACACATTGCAAGAGAAATACATGATGAGCTTGGGCAACAATTAACCGGGTTAAAAATGGATATATCCTGGATAAGCAAAAAAATAATAAACCAGGATGTACAAGTGCAGGAAAAAATTACTGAAACCATTTTGTTGATAGATGCCACCGTTAAAACCGTAAGGCGTATTGCTACAGAACTTAGGCCAAGTATATTAGATGACCTCGGATTGGTAGCTGCAATGGAGTGGCAGGCAGAAGAATTTGAAAAGCGCAGTGGAATTTCGGCCAGCTTTAAAAGCAATGTAGCCTCGGTAGATGTAAGCACAGAATTGGCAACCGGGCTTTTTAGAATATACCAGGAAAGCCTTACCAATGTAATGCGTCATGCAAATGCCAGCAGCACTTCTGCATCACTACATGTAGATAAACATAGCATTACCCTGCTGATAAAAGACAATGGCAAAGGTTTTTTGGTTGAAGAAATAGCCAATAAAAAAACACTGGGGCTTATGGGAATGAGCGAAAGAGCCGCACTAATGGGAGGTTCGTACGAAATAGTAAGTGAAATAAATGGTGGAACAACAGTAATAATTGTAGTTCCTTTGAAAAAATAGTGATATTTTAGAATAGAAATTTACACAGTATATGATACGGGTACTAATTGCAGATGATCACAGTGTGGTAAGAAGAGGACTAAAGCAAATATTGCTGGAGGGTTTTCCCACTGCACTGGTAGAAGAAGTGCCCGATTCCGAAGAGCTGGTAAAAAAAGTGATGCAAAATGAATGGGATGTGGTAATAAGCGACCTGAGTATGCCGGGCAGAAGCGGATTAGAAGCACTACAACAAATAAAGCAGTTAAACGCAAAGCTCCCGGTTTTAATCCTTAGCATACATCCCGAAGAACAGTATGCCATCAGAGTGTTGAAAGCAGGGGCCTCCGGTTATTTAAGTAAAGACAGTGCCCCCGATGAACTGGTGAATGCTGTACAAAGAGTGTTGCTGGGGAAAAAATATATTACAGATACCATTGCCGAAAAATTAGCCTCTGTACTTGACCAGGATTCTGATAAAGCAGCTCATGAAAATCTATCCGACCGTGAATTTAGTGTACTAAAAATGCTCGCTGCCGGTAAATCAGTTTCCGAAATTGCCGACTCTCTGTTTTTAAGTGTAACCACCGTAAGTACTTACCGTAGCCGTATAATGGCTAAAATGAATATGAAGAGCAATGCCGACCTTACTTTGTATGCCGTAGAGCATAAACTCCTATAAATCTACAGGTTGTAGAAGGCTTACTACAAAATGTTTGTTGCACAATTTACAATGCGTACAACGGCTATCAAATATTTTTGCACTTCAATCAACCACTCTATTACATGTCAGAAGTTTCGGTAAAGGCACTTATTGTTGATGATTCTGATGTAGTGATTGAGCGGTTGTACGGAATTGTTTCCGAAATGAAGTTTGTTTCCCCCGTTTTAATATCCAATACATTTCAGCAGGCAGTTGAACTAATCAACCTGCAACAACCCAACATTGTGCTGTTTGACCTACATTTAAATGGTAAGAGCGGCATAGATTTATTATCGTTTATCAAATCCAATTATCCTTCTATTAAAACACTTGTAGTAACTAACCGGGTAAGCGATTATTATAAAGAGTTGTGCAAGGAAAAAGGAGCCGATGGATTTGTTGACAAATCCACTGAATTTGAAAAAATACCTTTTTTGATTGAAGATTTTTTTTGTTTTGAAAACAGTAGTTCCAATATCCTTCAGTAAAATAAACTACTGTATTGAAGATTTCGCAGTTGAATGAATCATGCTAACCGATAGTGCTGCTATCGGTTTTTTTATAAATAAATTCTTTCAACTGCATCCTTATATTTCTCCATTATTATTTTTCTTTTTAAAGAAAGTTTGGGTGTCATTTCTCCGGTTTCTATACTCCATTCATTGGCAAGCAACTCAAATTTTTTAATTTGCTCTACATGGTTAAAAAATTTATTGAAGGCTTCTATCAGTTCCCGGTAGTGATTTAAAACCTGCTTGTTTTTGATGGCATCCTCATTGTTTGTGAAAGCAATATTTTGTTGTTGCATCCATTCTCTTAAATTAGTAAAGGAGGGTACTATAAGTGCTCCTACAAATTTTTTATCGGCCCCTACTACAATTATTTGCTCTACAAATGGAGATTCTTTCATTTTGTTTTCAATAGGTTGAGGGGCTACATATTTACCGCCGCTGGTTTTAAACATTTCTTTTTTGCGATCGGTAATCTTTAAAAATTTATTATCCTCAAATACACCAATATCGCCGGTGTGCAACCACCCGTCAATTACAGTTTCGGCAGTAAGTTCGGGCAGTTTATAATAACCCATCATTACACTTGGGCCTTTTACACAAATTTCGCCATCGGCTTCCAGTTTTACATCCTGTCCTTTTATGGGTAAGCCTACTGTGCCAAATTTTGTTCTGCCTTCACCTTTACTGTTTACACTTATTACCGGGCTATTTTCGGTAGGGCCATAACCTTCGTAAATTGGAATTTTTGCAGCGGTAAAAATTCTAATGAGTCTTACCTGGCAAGCAGCTCCGCCTGTTACAATAAAATCTACATTGCCACCTAATGCCTCTCTCCATTTACTAAAAATTAATTTGTTGGCTAATGCAAGTTGTATCTGATAGCTAATGGATCCTTTGTTCAATACATCATACTGCTTGCCTAAATTAACAGCCCAGTAAAAGAGTTTCTTTTTGGTGCCTGTTAATTCGGCTCCCTTGCCCATTATTTTTTCATACACTTTTTCAAGCAGCCTTGGTACCGTTGTAAATAAGTGAGGCTTTACTTCCTTTAAATTATCAGCAATGGTTTCTAAGCTTTCGGCATAATATATCGAAACACCTGTGTGAATGTACAGGTAGGTAATCATTCTTTCAAAAATATGATTGAGCGGCAAAAAGCTCAGCGACCTTGCATCGGGCCTATCTTCAAATGGAAAACTATCAACCGAGTTAAGTACATTGCTCACCAGGTTTCTATGGCTAAGCATTACGCCTTTTGGTTTTCCGGTAGTTCCCGAAGTGTATATGATGGTAGCACAATGCTCGGCCTTTATGGTATCTCTTGTTTTTTCTACTAATTGAATGGATGTGGAGTCGGCAGATGCAATAAGTGTTTCCCAATTAATAGCCCCTTCCATTTTATCAAAACTAAATACGCCCAACAACGATGGTACATTGGGCCGTATGATGTTTACTTTTTCTAAAATTTCTTCTCCACTAATAAACACATATTTTATAGCCGCATCATTAAAAATATATTCCATTTCGGCAACATTGGTAGTAGGGTAAATGGGGCAAAGCAAAGCTCCGGTTTGCTGAACAGCTAAATCTAATATTACCCACTCAGGCCGGTTTTTGCTAATAACGGCAATCTTATCCTGGTTTTCCACCTGCATATCATGCCCACTTAAATTAAGTTTTAAAAGACCGGCAGCCAACTTTTTTGCACTCTCTTCTACCTGCTGCGTACTTAAAGATTCGTACACTCCGTTTTTTTTACCACAGAGCATATCATCCTTTGGAAACCTTCTTTGCTGATGGTATATAAAATCAAATAGTCTTGACTGCTCGTTCATATTTTCCTTTATTAATAAATGGTAATATGCCACCAAAAACAAATACTGGTTTTTTACAATGGCAAAAAACTAAGATAATAAAAAAAGCCATCTCTAAATGAGATGGCTCCTAAAATATAGTATGCTGAATTATTTTTTTGCTGCGCTTACTGCTAATTTAATATTTACCGTTTTGCTAATCACCCAATCCTGCGGATTGTTGGGGCCTTTGTAATTTATTCCCCACAAGGTTCTGTCTATATCAAAATTTGCTGCGGCAGTTACTTTGTTTTCATCCACAGTAATTTTTGCCGGAAAAGCAATGTTTTTGCTGCTGTCTTTTAAAGTAAGATTTCCTTTTATAATATTGGTGGCATCTTTCATTTTACTACTGCTGTCGGCAACATAAGGTTCTACCGATGTAATCTCAAAACTGGCTGTTGGAAATTGAGCTGCATCAAAAAAATCGGCACTTTTTAAATGTCCTTCTAAATTACTTTTTTGTTTGGCATCTCCGGCAAGATCAAGATTGGATAATGAATTAATGTCAATGGTAAATTTTCCTCCTGTAAGGCTAAGGTTATTCACCAATAAATTTCCTTCACTTACTTTAAATGTACCATCATGTTTGCCGGTTGGTTTACTACCGGTCCAGGTAACCAGCGTAGTACTGTCAATACTATAGGCTGTTCCGGTACTGGCTAAAGTATCTACCAACTTTGAATCGGTAGTGGTAGCTTTATCTGCGTTGGAAGAATTATTGCAGGCTGCAAAAAATGCAGCAACAGTAAACAATAATGCAATTTTTTTCATTGTTTAAATTTTTTTAGAATGCAAAGGTAGTGAAATTTTATTAATTCAATGTTTAAACAATGAAAAATTTATTTGTAATATTCACCTACCGGAATTTTGAATATTCTTCCTTTTTGAAAGTTTAAAAAATCATTGTAGGCTGTATTGTTGGTATTTACCCAGTTTTGAAAACTGGTTAGGTTTTGGGAACTGCCAAAAATCCATTGGTTATAAGCATCAAATAAGCCATCTCTTAGCAACTGTTGGTGAAAACTAAAAAGCCTGTATTTGAATTTATTATTTTCGATGTTGGAAAACCAATTTAAAATAAAGCGTGCTCTTATCATGGTAAGCGTTTCGGCATTAATGCCAGCCAGTGCAACAGCATTTTGCTTATTCATTTCTTTAAGATATGCTTTGCTAAAGGGTGATTTTCCGGTATAGCTTTTTTCCAAATCGGCATCTGTAAATAGTTTTATATAAGTATCTAACAGTACCTGTTTTATTTCTGGGGCGTTTCTTCCCAGGGGATCCATGTTTAAATAAATTTCTCCATATAAAAGGGTCCACACTTTATCGTTGGTATAATAATAATATTTTGTTGCATTGTAATAATTACGATTGTACGAAGGATCTACTTCTATACCTTTTTCCCATTGTTTAATAGCATCGGCATTTTTTTGTTCCAGCAAAACTTCGCCCAATTCATTGTACAAAGGGCCACTTTCCGGAAATTTTTTCAAGGCTTTGCGGTACATTTTTTCGGTTTCTTTTGGGTTATTGGCCCTGCGATAAATTAAGCCTGCTACTTGTATTACCTGGTCGTTTATACCATCTTTGTCAGTAATTTTATTAATGGTTTCAATGGCCATTGGGTTATCGTTATTGTAATAATATGCCAGTGAAAGGTCTTTTATTACTCCAATGTTTTCTGGCTCCTGTTCAACCGCTTTTTTTAAAACCAACACAGCATTGGCGTAGTCGCCTTGTTTAATAAAGCTTCTGGCAGTTTCCTGCAATTGTGTGGCTGATTGGTTTTGTGCAAAAAGAGTACCCGAAATGCCGGTAAATAAGAATGCTAAAAATGCTATTTTCATGCAATAAAGATAAACAACCCCTATATATAAAACCTGGTTACTTCTATTTTCTTAAGTTTTTAACAAAGGCAGATAGTGGAAGCATTCAAAGCAAATAAAATAATTGATTATGCAGAAGGCATTTCTATTCTTCGTTTCTACCTTTTTGGGTTCAACTTTTATTTTGTATGCACAGGATATTACCGGACTGTGGACGGGTTATTTAAGCACCACCGAAAAAACATTGCCTTATGAAGTGGTGATTAGTAAAAAAAATAATGAATGGATAGCTTATTCGCATAGCACTTTTAATGTTAACGGAAAGGATATTATTTCAGTAAAAAAATTAAAGGCCAGCTACGAAATGCGGCATCTTATTTTAGAAGATGAAGACCTTTTAAAAAATAATTTTGAAAAATCTGCTCCCAAAAAAATAAGCCAAACCACCGAATTGGATTTTAGAATGAATGGCAAACAAATGGTTTTGGAAGGAAGTTTTAAAACAAAACGTACCCGAACATTAAGGCCTGCTGAAGGTGTGATTATATTATACAAAAACCCCGATCCATTTAATGCCAAGGCTCGCATACAAACCGATTTAGAGGAATTAAAATTAAATGATGCATTAACGGTTTTTAAACCTCTACCTGTAATGGATGTAGCCATCGCCGAGCCGGAAAAGCTAAAAACAACCACAGCCCCAATTTTATCAACAAAGCCTATTGATATAACCGAACCGGCAGCCGCAGTTGTTACCAATACTAAAAAAGAAACAGTAGTGGTTAATGCAAAACCGGCTGTAAAAAACAATCCTCCTGCTACAGTTGCAGTTGCGCCTAAGCCTGCAACTACTACATCAAAACCTACTATACCAAAACCTGAAACAGAACTACCTACAATTACTGCTGCAATTCCTTTGCCCAAATTGCGCACGGTTGATTTAGCCAGCAGAAAAATTGAAGTGATAGATGACATTACAGTTTATACCGACAGCCTGGTTTTTAGCTTATACGATAATGGAGAAATAGATGGTGATACCGTATCGGTAGTTTTAAATGGAAAAACAATTGTATTAAAACAACGGCTCAGCACCAGGGCCATTTCGCAAACAGTTTATCTTACACCCGAGCTTGGCGATAGTTTACAAATAGTGATGTATGCAGAAAATTTGGGATTGTATCCACCCAATACCGGTTTGCTGATTATTCAGGATGGAAACAGAAGGAGAGAAGTGCGCTTTTCGGGAGACTTGAATAAAAGCGCTGCCATACTTTTGCGAAGAAATAAAAGTAAATAAAAAAATAGCCGCAATTGGCGGCTACTGAATCAATTAATCTAAAAAATGTGTGAGCAATCCATCTCTCAATTTTGGTTCAAACCAGGTGCTTTTGGGTGGCATTACTTCACCACTATCGGCCACAGCAAATAATTGTTCAATGCTTACCGGGTAAAGGCTGATGGCTAACTTCATTTCGCCGCTGTCCACTCTTTTTTCCAATTCGCCTAAACCACGAATACCGCCAATAAAATCAATGCGTTTATCGGTACGCTGGTCTTTAATTCCTAAAACGGGGTCCAGCAAATTGTTTTGCAAAATACTTATATCCAAAACTTCAATAGCATCATTTGCATTAAAGGTGTCGGGCTTTGCTGTAAGCTTGTACCACTGCTTTTGAAGGTATAAGCCAAATTCATGAGGCGCCGTAGGCTTGTGTTGTTCGGTTACTTTTTCTACAACAAATTTTTCTTCCAGTTTGCTCAAAAAACCTGCTTCATCCAGTCCGTTTAAATCGGTGATTACCCGGTTGTAATCTAAAATAGCTAATTGATTACTGGGGAAAAGAGTGGTTAAAAAATAATCGGCGTTTTCGGTTGCAGTATTACCCAAGGCTTTTCTCACTTTTGCTGCAGATGCTGCACGATGATGGCCGTCGGCAATATAGGTAGCCGGTACTTTTTCTTTAAATAAGGTTGATATTTTTTCAATAGTGGCATCGTCATTTACAATCCAAATGGAATGTTGAATACCATCTTCGGCAATAAAATCGTATTGCGGATTTTTTTCCTTTATCCAACCATTAATTACAGCATCAATTTCTTCCACATTTTTGTAGGCTAAAAAAACATTGCCGGTTTGAGCACCAATAGTTATCATGTGGTCAATACGGTCTTTTTCTTTTTCGGGCCTGGTAAACTCGTGTTTTTTTATAAGGCCATTTTCGTAATCATCTACCGAGCTGCCACACACTAAACCTGCCTGGCTTCTGCCATTCATTGTGAGGTTGTAAATATAATAGCAGGGTTTGTTTTCTCTAAACAAAATATTTCTGCTAATGAATGCCGATAAATTTTCTTTTGCTTTATCATACACTTCCTGCGAGTGAATGTCAACCGAATCGGGCAGGCCAATTTCACTTTTGGTAATATGTAAAAAAGACAGCGGGTTTCCCTGCGCCTCTACTTTTGCTTCTTTTCTATTGAGTACATCGTAAGGGCGGCTTGCCACCTGCTTTGCCAATTGGGCTTCGGGGCGTAATGCTTTAAACGGAATAATAGTAACCATTGTATTAAAAATTAGTCGGCAAAAGTAGGGTTTTTAGGGCAAGCATTATAAATAAACCATTGATATTGTCTGTTACCGTTTTTGTAACAACAGGTTAGTCAAAAATAAAAAATATAAAACCAATTATTTAAATGCTTTTATAGCATCTACCAATACTTGTACACTGCTTATGGGCATTGCATTGTAAATACTTGCTCTAAATCCTCCGGTAGTGCGATGCCCTTTAATACCCACAATGCCTTTTGATTTTGCAAATTGTAAAAAATCATCTTCCCGGCTATTATCATTCATCACAAAGCAAACATTCATTTTGCTTCGGTCTTCTTTAACAGCAGTACCTACAAATAAATCGCTTTCATCAATAGCATTGTACAGTAAATTGGCTTTTTCAATATTTAATTTTTCAACCGCTGCAATGCCACCTATGTTTTTTAACCAGCGAAGTGTTAGTAAACAAACATACACAGCAAACACAGGAGGAGTATTAAGCATACTGGCTTCGTTGATATGATTGCGGTAATCCATCATAGTAGGGATTATACGCTTTGTTTTTCCTAAAATATTTTTATTTACAATTACTAAGTTTACGCCGGCGGGGCCCATGTTTTTTTGTGCTCCGGCATATATAAGATCGAATCGGTTAAAATCAAGAACCCGACTAAAAATATCCGAACTCATATCGGCAACAAGGCTATTACTACAAAATGGAATTTGCTGCCATTGTGTACCATAAATGGTGTTGTTGGTAGTTATGTGTAGGTATTTTGCATCGTTGGGTACTGCAAAATCTTTTGGAATAAACGAATAATTTTTATCTCTTGAACTACATACCACATCAACGCCACCAAAAAGCTTTGCTTCTTTAATGGCTTTGTATCCCCAAATATCGGTATCGGTATATGCTGCCCGTTCCTTACTGTCTAACAGGTTCATGGGTACTTGCATAAACTGTGTACTGGCTCCACCATGCAAAAACAGCACTTCATAATTATTGTTCAATTGCATCAATTCTTTAACCAATGCACGTGCTTCTTCCATTACCGCCGTAAACGCTGCGGTACGATGCCCTAATTCTAAAATAGACAAACCGCTATTATTAAAGTTCAATACTGCTGCGCTTGCCTGCTCAAAAACAGACTTTGGTAAAATAGATGGCCCTGCATTGAAATTATGTACGGTATTAGTGGGAGTGCTCATTGAAAAAAAATTGAGCAGCGAAGTTAAGAAAGTTAAGGGATGTAAAAGGGATGTAAAAGGGGTGAAACAAACATTAGCTTTACTGAAAGCTTATTCTTCTCTTCCAATCATTTTACCTCCGCCACTCCATTTTAAATTGAGTTCTTCAAATTCTTTGGCGTCTTTTTCTGAGAACTTTTGTTTTACCAATCCTTTTAGGTCGGGCTGTCCGGCATTGATCCATGCTGTGTACCAAAAAGAAGCAATAGCAAAAATAGATTGGCGCATTCGGCGTTCAACCATACCATTTAATTGATCGTTATACGCTTTTGTAAATGCTGAACTATACTGGCGAATAACTACGCCATTTCTTTCCTCAAAAGAAAATTTTTTATCGGCCGAAAATTGATCGGTGAGCACTTTTTCTAATTTTAAAACAGTATCGGCAGCAGCGGCACTTTCCAATACTCTTGCCCAAATAAATTCTCCCGGATTTTTAATGTATTCGGCTTTTCCAATAAAAAAATCAAAACTTTTTTCAGCCAGCAATTCGGGCACCCTGCTTTCCCAAAAAGCATGAATACCTTTTTGATTGGTATGTTGCCCATTGTGATTGCTACTGGCGTGCAAAGGCACATGGGCATCGGCAATATAATGCCCTATTTCGGCACTGTTTTTCATAATGCGGCTAAAGTCTTTTTCCTTAAAAGCATTGGTAAGCCTGTACAGCATGGTTTGCACATGCCAGGGTACTACTCCGTTTTCCTTTACATGCTCTTCTCCAAATTTTGCAACCGCACTATCGTAGCGGCGGGGCAGGTCGGGATAAGGATATTTGCCATATACATCAATATCTATAAAATGCCTGGGGCCTTCATCTTTTACGGCATAGCGTCGTTTATCGGGGTCCACGGCATGTTCGCTCAAAAACTGAATATTTTTTTTGTAAAGCACCATCATTTCCGGAGGTAGTAAAAACACAGCATAATAATTGATGCGTTGATGGCCATAAAAACCCCAGCAATAAGCAGGTGCATTTATGAAAACTAAAATAAAACAAACTAATATTGAGCGTATTAATCCCTTCATCTATTAAAAATAAGAAAAACTTTCAATGGCTTTAAAGGTAGATGATTAACTCTATAAAATTTTACTACCACTTTTTAAACTTCTGCCACTACCCAAGCAACAGAAATTGATTAACTCTCCACCTCTTCCACCGAAGTAACACCACCACTCACTGCAAACTTCATGCTTTGCGTACTACTTATATGTGTAATGGGTTTTATCCTGGTTTTGGGCAAAATATAAACATTGCCGGCTACCGAGTATGCCATTGGTATATAAACAGCCACGTGATCTTGCAAACCAAAATCGCTCATATCGTCGTTGGTAATAAAGCCCACTCTCCATACATCATTATCATCAACATTGGCCAATACATTTTGTGTGAATTTTTTTTTGTCGCCGGTAAATGCTTCAAAAAAATCACGGGTAGTTGAATAAATATGTTTTATCCCCGGTGTTTTTTGGAAAAATTTATCCATAAAACTAATGATGCGCCCGGTTATAAAAAACGAACTGAAATAACCAATTGCAATTATAAAACAAATGATAAGTATAAAGCCCAGGCCATAGTTTTGAACCGTTACTTTGCCCGCATTATTGGTATGCGTAAAAATGGGTATTAATCCATCTATGAGCGAAACCACAAAATATATGGCATATA
>DEHT01000046.1:17889-18697 GCA_002352045.1 Chitinophagaceae bacterium UBA2793
ATTCGTACGGTAAGTATGGATGATATAGCGGCGTCGTTGGGTATGAGTAAGAAAACATTGTACCATTATTACCAGGATAAAGATGAGTTGGTAAAAGCCGTGGTAGATGCAATGCTGGATGAAAACCGCTGTTCTTGCAGCAACTGTATTGGAGTGGCCGAAAATGCCATTCATGAAGTTTTTCTTACAATGGATATGATGGTAGATGTTTTTGGCGAAATGAATCCTTCGGTAATTTTTGAGTTACAAAAGTACCACCCCAAATCCTATCAATCTTTTTTAAAGCATAAGAGTGAGTTTATTCTGTGTGCAATAAAAGCCAATTTAGAAAGAGGGCTAAAGGAAGAGTTATATAGGGCAGATATAAATATGGATGTATTGAGCCGATACCGCCTGGAGTCGATGTTTATTCCCTTTAACCCCGATTTTCAAATAAGCCTAAACAAAAAATTCACTTTGCTGGAAATTGAAGAGCAAATTATTTTAAACTTTTTATTTGGCTTGGTAACGGCAAAGGGTTATAAGTTGGCAATGAAGTACCTGGATAAAAAAAAATTAGGATAAAAAAACTAACCATACAATAGAAGAACACAATGAAGTTATCATTAAAGCATCAAAAAATTTTTGGCCTTACTGCATGGGTTATGCTTATGGGGGCAATGCAGGTATGCAGCGCACAAGCCATACATTCCTTTTCGGCCCGGCAGGCAGTAGATTATGCAAAACAACATTCGGCAGTTGTAAAAAATTTGCTGCTCGATATTAAAATTCAGGAGCAGTTCAACCGGGAAGTAACATCGGCTGCTTT
>DEHT01000046.1:18861-37140 GCA_002352045.1 Chitinophagaceae bacterium UBA2793
TTGGTTGTGGGTAAACAACAGGTTACCAGCATTGATGCTAATATTACCCGATTTGAAAAATTACTGAAAGATGTAAATGAAATATATAAGCAAGGGTTTGCAGAAAGGCTTGATATTGATAAAGTGCAGGTACAATTAAATAATCTTCGCACAGAAAAAATTAAAATAGAAAACCAGTTAAGAGTAGGTAATGCCGGATTAAAGTTTTTAATTCATTTGCCTCAAAAAGATTCATTGGTACTTACAGATAGTTTAACCGAAGATGAATTAAAAGCAAATGTATTAGACGCTCAGTACAATTATGCTGATAGAAAAGAACACCAGTTGCTTTCTCTTGGCCTAAAGCTCAATGAGTATAATGTAAAAAGATATCAACTCAGCCGCATACCTCAAATAGTGGCGTTTGGCTCTTATCAAAAAAATGCCCAACGACAAAAGTTTAATTTCTTTAATGATGGCACCTGGTTTACAGCATCTATGATTGGGCTTAGATTAAATGTTCCCATTTTTGATGGATTTGCCCGCCGCTCAAAAATAGAATCTGCAAAACTGGAAGTAGAAAAAATTAAAAACAATATTGCTTCCCAGGAGCAAAGCATTGACCTGGAAGTTAATAATGCAAAATTAAATATGGTTTCGGCACTGCAAACCATCGACAATCAAAGGCAAAACGTAGTGTTGGCAGAAAAAGTGTATAACACTACCAAGCTTAAATACGAACAAGGGCTGGGCGACAACCAGGAAATATATACAGCACAGGCAGAATTGAAAGTAGCTCAAAACAATTACTATGGAGCTTTGTACGATGCCGTAGTTGCAAAAATTGATTTCCTCAAAGCAACCGGAAAATTAGAATAGTAGCCAACATAAAAACAACCACAAACATCAACAATTATGAAAAAATATATAATACCATCAATAATAGCTGTAACCTTTTTAACGGCTTGTGGCAGCAGTAAAAAAGAAGATGCCGCTTTGTTGAATGAAAAAAAAACAGAGCTGGAGAAGTTGAAAGCCGACCAATTATCTCGTGATGAAAAAATAAAAAAACTGGAAACAGAAATTTCTAAGTTAGACACCACTACTGCTAAAGGCGATGCAAAATTAGTAGCCGTAGCACCGGTAGCCACGCAAGACTTTAAGCACTATATTGAACTAAGGGGTAAGGTAGATGCTGATAATATCTCCTACATTTCTCCACGTATGGGACCTGCCCAGGTAAAAGCAGTGTATGTTCGCCAGGGACAACATGTAAAAAAAGGGCAACTGCTTTTAAAGTTGGATGATGCCATTGTGCGCCAGCAGGTAACTGCTGCAAGGCAGGCACAGGAAGTAATAAAAACACAATTGTCTTATGCAAAAAATATTGCCCAGCGCCAGCAAAACCTTTGGGACAAAGGCATTGGTACCGAAGTGCAATTGATAACTGCAAAGAACAATGTAGCAAGCCTCGAAAATCAATTGAAAGCTGCACAGGAACAAACACAAATTGCCGTGGCACAATTGAACACTGCCAATGTGTATAGCGATGTAAACGGTGTGGCAGATGAAGTAAACATTAGAGTAGGAGAAATTTTTCAGGGAATGACGGGCCAGGGCCATCCCCAAATTAAAATTGTAAACACCAGCGCTTTAAAAGTAGTAACCAATATTGCTGAAAATTATATGACCAAACTTAGGTTAGGCTCACCTGTAATAGTAAGCCTGCCCGACGTAAATAAAACATATCAGTCTGTAGTTTCATTTTTGGGCCAGTCTATTGCCGCAAATATGATAGGCTTTGTTGCCGAAGCAAAACTTCCGAGAGACCCAGCATTAAAACCCAATCAAACAGCCGTTGTAAAAATATTGGATTACAGCGCACCCAATGCCATTGTAATTCCGGTGAATACCATTCAAACCGACGAAAATGGTAAGTACGTTTTTGTAATGCAAAAAAATTCAAACGGCACCTTAACCGCTAAAAAGAAACCCATCCATGTGGGAGAAGTATTTGGCGAAGCCGCCGAAGTGAAAACAGGCCTTACTGTGGGCGAGCAACTTATTACCGAAGGGTACCAAAGCATTTACGAAGGACAGTTAATAAGCGTAGTACAATAAGAAAGAAAAAAATTGCTAACTGCAAATAAGCATTTACAGATGAAAAAACATTTGGAAGGAGTTTCTAAAAAATTTAAAGAGTTTTCTTTAACGAGTTGGGCGATTGACAACCGAACAGCAGTATATATAATGGCCATTGTCATTAGCATTTACGGATTGTGGAAGTTTAATGATATGCCTAAAGAACAGTACCCCGATATTGTGGTGCCTACCATTAGTGTTACCACTATTTACGCAGGTAATTCTCCAAAGGATATTGAAAACCTGGTTACTCAGCCCATTGAAAAAGAATTAAAAGGTATTAGTGGCGCTAAGGTGAATAAGATAAACAGTATTTCGCAGCAGGACTATAGTTTGATAGTGGTAGAATTTGATACCGATGTAAAAACAGATTTGGCAAAACTAAAAGTAACCGATGCTATAGACAGGGCTAAAGGCGATTTGCCAAATGATCTTACCTCGGAGCCGGTTGCACAGGAATTTGCTTTTAGCGAAATGCCCATCATGTTTGTAAATGTGAGTGGCAATTACGATGGACTAAAGTTGAAGGCTTATGCCGAAGACATGCAGGACGAATTTGAAAACCTGCCCGAAATAAACCGTGCAGATATTATTGGCGCCCCCGAAAGAGAAATACAAATTAATGCCGATCCTTACAAAATGCAGGCGGCTCGTATCACATTTACCGATATTGAAAATGCGGTAAGCAGAGAAAATCACGACATTACAAGCGGTCAAATAGATGTAGGCACACAGGAACGAACCATGAAAGTGAAAGGTCAGTTTGTAGATGCCAACAGTATGAGAAATATAATTGTACGCAGCAGCGCACAAGGAGGCTGGGCTTACCTGAGAGATATTGCAGCTATTGTAGATACTGTAAAAGAAAAAGACAGCTATGCCCGTTTGAACGGACAAAATGTGGTTACCATTAATATTGTAAAACGTGCCGGCGAAAACCTAATTGAAGCTGCAACAAAAGTGAAAGACATTGTTGTACAAATGAAAGAAAAAGGGAGCCTGCCCAATAACCTCAATGTGGTAATTACCGGTGATCAAAGCAAGGCCACAGCTACTTCTTTTAATGAATTGGTAAATACTATTATCATTGGATTTATTTTGGTGTTGCTGGTTTTAATGTTTTTTATGGGTGTTACCAATGCATTCTTTGTGGCGCTAAGTGTGCCATTGAGTGTGTTTGTTGCTTTCTTGTTTTTACCTTTGGCCGATTCAATTATTGGCACCACTGTTACACTCAACTTTATTGTACTGTTTGCATTACTTTTTGGTTTGGGAATTATTGTAGATGATGCCATTGTGGTAATTGAAAATACGCATCGTATTTATCACAATGGAAAAGTTCCCATTGTGCGAAGTGCCAAAGAAGCAGCGGGAGAAGTTTTTATTCCGGTATTAGCCGGTACGGCTACTACGCTGGCGCCTTTTGTACCCTTACTATTTTGGAAAGGTATTATTGGTAAGTTTATGATATACCTGCCGGCCATGTTGATTCTTACTTTGGCCGCCTCATTAATTGTTGCCTTTTTCTTTAATCCGGTTTTTGCAGTAACCTTTATGAGGCCCGAGGGTAAAGAGTATGAAGAACCCAAAAAAGAACTATTTAAAAAATGGTGGTTTTGGGCCTTTGCCGGTTTTGGTTTGTTCTTTCATTTAATAGGCTCGCATGGTATGGGCAACTTCATGCTCTTTATGGTTCTCCTATTTATTTTAAATCGGTTTGTATTAAGAGATATTATCCATTATTTTCAAAACAGGGTTTTGCCGGCCTTAATGAACAGGTACGAAAAATTGTTGCGTTGGGTATTAAAAGGCTGGAGGCCGGTATGGATTTTTGCATCCCTCTTTCTTTTATTTTTAGTTTCAGCAGGTTTACTTTCTGTGAGTGTTATGAGTGGTAGAACTAAAACAACCTTCTTCCCAAGCGGCGACCCCAATTTTGTATATGTATATTTAAAAATGCCGGTGGGTACAAGGGTTGAAACCACCGATAGTGTTACGGCAGTTTTGGAAAAACGTGTACTCAAAGTATTGGAAAAAGAAAATCCCGGCCAGGAAGGAAGCATTGTGGAAAGTGTAATTACCAATGTTGCCAACAGTGCTAACCGGCCAGAGGATAACAACCGTAGTGTACAGCCAAACCTGGGTCGTATCCAGGTATCGTTTGTAGAGTTTGAAAAGCGGCATGGCAAAAGCACTAAACCTTTTTTAGATTCTATTAGGGCTGTAATGGGAGGCATACCAGGTGCAAGCATTGTGGTAGAGCAGGAAAATGGCGGGCCTCCAACAGAGCCTCCGGTTAACATTGAAATTTCGGGAGATGAATATGAAGTGATATCTAAAGTGGCTCAAAATCTTTCTAATTATTTAGATCAGCATAAAACTTTTGGCGTTGAAAATCTTCGTATGGATGTTGATTTAAATAGTCCTGAAATTGCCATTCATGTTGACCGTGAAAAAGCAACAATGGAAGGCCTTAGTACCGCCCAGGTGGGAATGGAGCTTCGTACCGGTGTTTTTGGAAAAGAAATAAGTAAGATTAAACAGGGCGAAGATGAATTTAAAATTCAGTTGCGCTATCAATCGGACCTTCGCAACAATGTAACCGACCTGTTGAATCAACGCATCACATTTATGGATATGAATACCATGCAGGTAAAAAGTATTCCCATAGGCGCTATTGCCACTATAGATTATAGCAGTACTTCGGGTGCAGTGGCCCGAAAAAATGTGAAACGTACCATTCAGTTGCAATCCAATGTGCTTGACCCAAGTATGGCCGCAAAAGCCAACAAAGAGCTGGCCGAAAAAATTAAAGATTTTAAATCAAAAAATACACTTCCTCCCGATGTAACCATTCGACAAACCGGGCAGGGTGAGCAGGAAGCCGAAACCTCTGCATTCCTGGGAAATGCATTAATCATTTCTCTCGGACTTATTTTTATGATTTTGGTTTTGCAATTCCGCTCGTTGAGTAAACCTTTTATTGTTTTAACAGAAATATTCTTCTCTGTTATTGGTGTGCTACTGGGCTATGCCATTACCGGAATGACCATAGCATCCATCATGTTTGGTGTGGGTATTGTAGGCTTGGCAGGTATTGTAATTAAAAATGGAATTTTGTTGATAGAATTTACAGATGAACTTAGAGGCAGGGGAATGCGAACAAGAGAGGCCGCCATACAGGCAGGCAAAATCCGTATTGTACCTGTATTGCTAACTGCATTGGCAACCATGCTTGGCTTGTTTCCATTGGCTGTAGGTTTTAATATTGATTTTGTTTCGTTTTTCCAGCATTTAAATCCAAAAATATTTTTTGGGGGCGATAGTGTAGTATTTTGGGGGCCGCTTAGCTGGACTATCATCTTTGGTCTCATCTTCGCTTTCTTTCTTACTTTAATGATGGTTCCCAGCATGTACATCATCAGCGAAAGGTTAAGACGACCCATGGAGCGTTTTTATGGAACCAAGTTTATTGCACTGCTTGGTTTTCTGGGTCCCTTCTTTTTCATATTTGCTGCCATTATGTATTTGGTAAAAAGGCTTCAGGGAAAAAAAGTATGGAATGGACAGTTAAAACCTGTTCCACCAAAAAGTAGTAAAGACCTTTTAAGTTAAACATGTTTATTCTGGTTGTTTTTCTTTGATAGTAAAGCCGCTCACAGCAATGTTGAGCGGCTTTTTTCAAAGCAGCATAACAGTAAATTAATATCATTTTTATTCACATCTAATAAAGATGATTCTATTTTCGTTTAACTTAGTTAAACTAACGGCTAAGAATAGCTGCTCCTTATTTCTAAAAACTGCAATATGAAAAAAACATTTACCCTTATAGGTGTAATTACATGCTTGCTTATTTCAAACTTTACGTTTTCGCAAACTTCCATTTCTGTTCAAAAATATATGACAGATACTTCTTTTACCTGCATAGCTGTATCAGAATCGGGAAGCGTATTTGCCGGTACTAATGGCAAAGGAATGGTACGCTACGAAAATTCTTCCTGGAGAATTTGGAATGGATTATTCAATCCAATAAACAAAGGAAATATACGCCAGATAGCGGTGTCAAAAGATTCGGTATGGGTAGCCAATTCGGGCTATGTATTTTATTTAGGCTTTCCCGAAGCGGGCAATAATAATAATCTATTAGGAGGCATCCATTTATTAGGACATAGAAATAACCTGGCTAAATTATATTACAAAGGCAGGCCTGTATTGGGTCAAATGCCTAATGCCGGGCCGCCCACCCGGAATGTATTGGGTGTAGCTATTGATGCAAGTGGTAAACCCTGGGCTGCGGCATCATACCATGATTCTACTACTTATCCGGCTTTTTTAAATTACAATTCAAGGTATCATTACGCACCGGGTGCAGTGGGTAAATTTAATTATGCCATTAATAATTTTGATTTTGTTACAGGCCCTGCATTGCCCGATCCCACCGGAATACTTATTGGAGTAGGAAATAATTATAAGGATGAAAGTTATAGTATTGGCAAACGCAGAACTATACGTGTGGTTGCCAAAGTAGGAAACGAAATGTGGGCGGCATCCGATGGCTACGACCAGGCAACCGGTAACACCATTACCGCCGGTATTCTTAGATATGATATGGCAGGCAATTATCTTGGTAAATTCGATGAAGGCAACACCGGCATTCCATTTGGATTAACCAATACAAGCATGGCGCCTTGGGCAATGTACCAGGATGCTGTAGGCAGAGTGTGGGTGGGTATGAATGGTACGAGAGGTTTAGCAGTGTTAGATACCAATGCCGTATGGACACATATAGGCTTACCGGCTGTACTTAATAATGGCCAGGTGCGTGCACACGCAATTGCCGGCAATAGCCGTGGAGAGGTTTTCTTTGGAACCAACTCTGGCTTGCTAATGTATAAAGGAGTAGGCTCATTTGTAAGCGATACATCTTATACACTATATACTACTGCAAATGGCCTTTCATCTAATGTAATACAAGGTGTAGCCATAGCAAAAGATGAATCTATATGGCTGGCAACTGCTGCAGGAATCAATAAAATAAATAAAGGAAACCTCTTTGTTTATAATTTATTTAGAGATGTNNGGAGCCGATCCTAAAAATATTAAATTCAGAATCAAAGATGGAGCAGCATCCATCAACCAGGAAGAACATGGAAAATTTGTAGTAAAATATCTTGACCCGATTGCCAACGACAGTATAAGAGTTCAGTATTATCATCCTTCTTATATTGATGATCTTTATACAGTAAGCACACAGTTCAATGGTAAAAATGTAAGGCTCGAAGTGGTAGATACAGTAGCCAATCCGGAAGTTGTTATGCTGGATATTCCGGTAAAATTTGTTTTACCTCCTGTATTAATGATGCACGGAATATGGTCTGACGGACATACCTGGGATGAGCTTAAAAATTATTTTCAAACAAATGGTTTATACCGGTATAAGCCATTTGAAATATTAACGCCGTCTTATCCATCCGATATGTCATTTGAAGTGAATAGAACATTTGTTGGAGGATATATTGATGAACTTATTAAAAATTGTGGTCAAAACAGGTTGAGTGCCGGAAAGGTAGATGTAGTTGGGCATAGCATGGGTGGCATTCTCAGTCGTTTATATATACAAGAAGGAGTGGGTGCCATTACGTATAAGAAAAATATACACAAGTTGGTTACCATCAATACTCCACATTCGGGTTCGCCACTTGCCAATATTGTTGAAGGTAAAGATGGATTCTTTAAGTGGATCATGTATAAATTCGGTAGGAATCCATACAATGGAGCATTGAACAATTTGAGTATTGGTAAAGCTGCCATTGATAGTTTATTAAATGGTCCGGATTTGAATAAAAATATCGTTCCCTCTCATGCTATTCATACCACAGATGTAATTCCTGCCTGGGCTGAGTTTGCAAATGACCGCATCAATAGTTTTGCAAAATCTCCTATAAAATTAAAACCACAGCCTTATTTCAATGTTGTTTCTTCGGGTACATCTATGATGCCAAATCCGTGGGTAATTGGAGCAAAAGCTGCCATCTTCGCCATCAAATATTATGTAACAAGTGGTACAAGCTGCCCATGGGATACACAACTCAATGCCTGTCTTGAAAAAATTTTTATGGGTAATAATGATTTAATAGTTTCTGACCTGAGTCAGAAAGGGGGAATGGATGCCCATACTTATATAGATGGATTCAATCATTTGAATGTACATACTTCAGCACCTGCATATACACGGGTATTGGAACTATTCAGAGCTAATGCAAATTCCTCTTTGTTTTCAAGAAATGGTTTTCATCCTGTAAAATTGAGATGGGATGAAGAGTTGGGTACACAGCTTAACAGGAATCCTGTAGATTCTGTAAGAATCATCAATCCTGCTTATGGTGCAGCTTACAACAGAGGCGATTCTGTACATATAACTGTACGTTCTTCTTCAGGTATCCAACGTGTATTATTTGCCATGGGATATGAAGACAATATGGATGCTTTTGCAAATGAAACCCCCGATTCTGTTTTTAGTTTTAAAATACCTGATAATGTTATAGACAGGATTAATTATAAAGTGTTTGGCTTTAATGCTTCGGGCCAAGTGGTAACCGATAGCTCCTTTATATTAATAGGATTAAATCCTTCATTGGTACTGGATAGCATAAAAATTGCGCACCCAAACAGGGACGATATAAAAATAACTATTGATGATAGTACCCAAGTAGCGGTAATGGGTTACTTTAACGATGGTATTGTAAGAAATATTACTTATCAAACTGGGTTAACATATTCAACCTTAACTTCATCAGTAAGCACTTCTTCTTTGGGTGATGTAAAAGGGCTAATTATTGGCTTTGATGAATTAAAAGCAAATTATCTTGGAAAAACAGATTCGGTTCAAATAGAAGTAGTTCCAAAAATTCCATACGATACCGTTCCTTCCGGTGTTCTTCCCGTTCGCTTTTCTTCTATTAATGCTCGATACAATGGGAAAGAAGTAGAAGTTACCTGGAGAACAGCTATGGAACAAAATAATCGCCATTTTGTAGTGGAATACAGTAGTAATGGAACCAACTTTTTACCTATTGGAACAGTAGTTGCTACCAACTTAGCAAATGGAAGTAGTTATTCATTTATTCATAAAAATTTTGTAAACGGCAATAACTATTATCGCATAAAACAAGTTGATATAGATGGGCATTTCAGCCGATCAAACATAGCAATTGCCAATGTAAAGCTAAACGGCAATATTGCTATCTATCCCAACCCCGCCGATGCTTTATTGTTTATTGATTTTAGCAGAAGTTTAAAGCATAATGCAAAACAAGTTAGAATTTTCAATACATTAGGCCAGGTACTTATTCAACAAAACATTATACCTACATCGGTTAAAACTGCTGTGGTTATAGATGGCCTGCCTGCCGGAATTTATAACTTAGAAGTAATAGACAACAAAGGCAACAGAATATTAGCCGAAAAAATAATCAAAAATAATCAGTAGTCATTTTTGGAGCAGCAAAACATAATTTTGCTGCTCCTTATTTTTCTAAAATTAAAACTTCATAATCGCCTTATTAAAACGAAAGCAACCATATCTTTTTTATCCATTTTATTTTTACTGTGCATCAGTAGTGTACAATCTTTTTCGCAAACCGCAGATTTTAGCATAAACATTCAGCAAGGATGTGTGCCATTGAGTGGCGTAAATTTTACCGATATTTCAACCGGTGGTACAGTTACCAATCGGCATTGGAACCTCGGCAATGGAACCATTATTCCAAATGGCGGCCCCATAGTGGGTACCAATTATTTAACAGCCGGCTCTTTTACGGTTACACTTACTGCAACATTTAGCAACGGGCAAGTAAGAACGGTTTCAAAAACAGTTACTGTGCATCCCAAGCCGGTGGCAGCTTTCCATTCAAACGATACAGTGGGCTGCAATCCACACGCAACAAGTTTTTTGGATTTATCAACTACAGCAACCGGTACCATTACCAACTGGCAATGGGATTTTGGTGCAGGTGGCAGCACCTTGCAAAATCCAAATTTTATTTATACCAATCCGGGTAGTTACCAGGTTTCTTTAATTGTACGAAACAGTTGGGGCTGCAGCAGCGATGCCGCTACTAAACCTGCTTACGTAAGAGTGTACAACAGGCCCACAGCAAGTTTTACTACCAATGCCAATTGGAGTTGCGATACCCCTTTTACCGTTCAGTTTACCAATACTACTTCAGGCGCCGGCCCCATCACTTATGAATGGGATTTTGGCGATGCTACACCCTTTTCAAATGCAATCAATCCATCGCATACTTACTCTGCTTATGGTGTTTACAGGGTAAGGCTTACTGCACGCATCGGCAACAATTGCAGCAATACCTTTAGCACTAATTTTTACACAGATATTTATGTAGGTAAACCAACTGCTCAAATAACATCACCCGACACCGTTTGTGTGGGCAATACTATTTTGTTCAATGGAAGTTCTACACCGGCCGGCTTAGGATATTATAACCGATGGCTTTTTACCGATGATGGTTCCACTTCCAATTCTGCTTCTGTAAATCATATTTTTGCTACGCCCGGCGATTTTGTTGTACGATATATTTCTTCTTCTTATTACGGCTGTGCCGATACTGTTTATAAAACTATTCATGTAAAACCGGGCCCTATTGTAGATTTTTCAGCCGATAGAACCAGGGGATGTTCATTGCCCTTTACGGTAAACTTTACAAGTATTACCAATCCATCAACAGGCCTGGCTTATTTATGGAATTTTGGCGATGGGCAAACTTCTACCAATCCCAATCCTACACATACTTATTTATCTACAGGCAACTTTACGGTGAGGCTAACTGTAACGGATACCAGCATTGTTGATGGCTGTAGTGCAACCATTAGCAAAACAGCCTTTATACAAATTAGGATACCTTCTATCTCTTTTACTTTTGTTCCCCCGGTTGGATGTAGGCCTTTGCCGGTAGTAGCTACAGCAACTATCAACAATTTAATAGAACCCGTAGATACCTTAATTTGGAGCTGGGGCAATGGACATTTCGACACTATTACCAACGGGTCGCTCATTGGTTCACATATTTATACCGTTGCCGGTACATTTAATATACAGGTTACATTTATCACCGCAAGCGGATGTAGATATTCTTCAATACTTAGGCCGGTAACCGTTATAAATATTTGTGATGATGATGGCAGCGGCGGAGGTGGTGGCGGCGGTGGCGCCGGATACACCGTAGGTAAAAATTGTAACAATAAATACCAGGTAGTTTTTACCGATACGGTTTCTAACACAGTAGTCACCCAATGGGATTTTGGTGATGGAACCATTGTAAATACAGGTGTTTTAAACCCAATTACCCATACTTTTACGCCACCGCAAACTACCTACCTGGTTACGGTAACCAGGCGTGATACCATCACCGGCATTATAACAACCGGGCAAAAAAATGTAATTATCATTGATGAAAAAGCAAACTTTGCTCCCAACATTTTTGATATATGTGCCAACACCAGGGTAGATTTTGCAACCATAGGAATTGATTCAAGCAAAATAAGAAGATATATCTGGGATTTTGGTGATGGAACACCACGCTTCAGCATCAACAACCTTACCTATTTTAATTCATTTGGTATTTGGTTAAATGGCAATACCAATCATACTTACAGCAGCAATGGCTTTTTTTATGTAAAGCTGATAATTGAAGATAAATTGGGATGCCTCGATTCTATGCAGTATCCGGTCCCCATATCGGTTGCAGGCCCACAGGTTGGTTTTACCGCCACCAATATTACCAGTTGCGATGCTGTGCAAACGGTGGTATTTCAAGATACATCTATTCAAAATGGTGCTACTCCTATTGTAGAATGGCGCTGGAATTTTGGCGATGGTTCACCATTGTATATTACCACGGTTGATACGCCCATTACACATATTTACAACAACCCTGCTTATTATAATTTTAGAACGGTTACACTTACCATTGTTGATGCTATTAATTGTAGTGCTACTGTGAGCAAACCCAATTATATAAGAGGATACAGGCCAAGAGCACAGTTTTTTAGTTACGATACCTTACGCTGTGGAGTGTATAATGTGTTTTTGTACAATCAGTCTTCTGCCTATAATGCAAGCTATGTGTGGCATTACGGCGATGGCAGTACTTCTACCGGGTACCATGGTTCTCACACCTATGCTGCCAATGGTTTGTATGATATTAAATTAGTGGTTACCGATGAAAATGGATGTAAAGACTCTATCGTAAAACCGAGTTATATAAAAATTATTGAGCCCTTGGCCGATTTTACGGTTGGCGATACCACTCAATGTGCACCTGCAGCCATTTCTTTTTTTGACGACAGCCAATATGCAACCTCATGGTCGTGGAATTTTGGCGATGGAGGTACCGGCAGTACCGACCAAAATCCGGCACCACATATTTATGCACTGCCCGGTTTTTACCAGGTAACATTGGCTGTTACAGGCGTGAATGGTTGTGTAGATACTGTTCAAAAATGGATAAGAGTTCGAGGCCCAATAGCTACATGGAATGCATTGCCTGCTTCGGGATGTAAACCTTTTGTATTGAATGCAAAAGTTACCGGTAGTTTTATAAATACTTATGCCTGGGATTTTGGCGATGGAACTCCGGTGAATGCTTCTATGAGCGATTCAATAATTTCACATACCTATTTACATGCAGGAAAATATTTACCCAATGTAGTTTTAATTAGTCCTGAAGGTTGCCCCTACACTTTAAAACTGCAGGACTCTATTATTGTAGATTCGGCAATGGCAAATTTTAGCCCTCAAACAAATGTTTTCTGCGGAACGGGAACCGTTACTTTCAACAACCTTTCGGTTACACCCGGTTTTTCATCGGTAGTAAATTACCAATGGAATTTTGGCGATGGCAGCCCTGTTTCAAATGCGCCTTCTCCGGCACCACATGTTTATGGGCCCGGCAATTATACAGTTTCGTTGGCTATTCAATCGCAGTATGGATGCCGAGATACACTTACCATTCCTTTGGCAGTAAAAGTAAATGAATTGCCTGCCGGTATTATCACCGGCGATAGTATTCGTTGCACTCCCGGCCAATATCAATATGGAGTAAATGTAACCTCTGCTGATGCCATACAAAATTATCAATGGACCATTAACGGCGCAAATGCAGGCACATCTGCTATTTTAAATAATTCATTTAATGCAGGCAATTATATAATTGGCCTTTGGCTTACTACTGTTAATAATTGCTCAAGCTATGTTCAGCGAAGTATAATTGTTGATTCGGTGAATACAAACTTTAGCGTACTAAACCCGGTTAGATGCGCCAACGATTTAAATGTAAATTTCGTCAACGCTTCGGGCAGTCATTTTGGTATCAATACATGGCACTGGAATTTTGGAGACAACACAACATCTGCTCAACAAAATCCGCCTACACATACTTATCCAAATTATGGAGCTTACAATGTTTTATTAATTGCAAACAGTGTTCATGGCTGTGCTGATACATTTAAAATAGAACCGGCAGTTGTTATTAATCCATTGCCCAATGCATTAATAACCGGAGATAGTATTCATTGTTCACCGGGCAATTATCAATACACCGCCAACATTAATTCTATTGATGCCATTCAAACATATCAATGGACGGTAAATGGAATTGCTGCCGGAACAAACAGCCCAACGCTGTCGCATAATTTTGCTGCCGGAAATTATACCATTGGCTTGCAGGTAAGCACCATTAATAATTGTATAGACATTGCACAAAAAAATATAATTGTTGATTCGGTGAATACAAACTTTAGCGTACTAAACCCGGTTAGATGCGCCAACGATTTAAATGTAAATTTCGTCAACGCTTCGGGCAGTCATTTTGGTATCAATACATGGCACTGGAATTTTGGAGACAACACAACATCTGCTCAACAAAATCCGCCTACACATACTTATCCAAATTATGGAGCTTACAATGTTTTATTAATTGCAAACAGTGTTCATGGCTGTGCTGATACATTTAAAATAGAACCGGCAGTTGTTATTAATCCATTGCCCAATGCATTAATAACCGGAGATAGTATTCATTGTTCACCGGGCAATTATCAATACACCGCCAACATTAATTCTATTGATGCCATTCAAACATATCAATGGACGGTGAACGGCATTGCTGCCGGCACAAACAGCCCAACGCTGTCGTATAATTTTGCTGCCGGAAATTATACCATTGGCTTGCAGGTAAGCACCATTAATAGTTGTATAGACATTGCACAAAAAAGTATAATTGTTGATTCGGTGAATGCTGCATTTTCTATTCAGCGTCCTGTACGTTGCGGCAGTACAGACCTTACCGTAAATTTTACAGACCTTTCAGGAAGCAGGTTTGGCATAGCCGGTTACGAGTGGCATTTTGGCGACAATCAAATTTCCACTGCTCAAAATCCTGCACATACTTATGCCTCGCCCGGAACTTATCATATTAAATTAGTTACAAGCTCGGTTCATGGTTGTACGGATACTGCATATTTATCGCAAGCAGTTATAATTTACCAAACGCCTACGGTTGATTTTACAGGCCAATATCAAACCTGTATGCAACAAAGCCTGCACTTTACATCGCAGGTTACATCACAGGATGTTGTAACCAATTACGCCTGGATGGTTAACGGCAGTGCAGCGGGTAATGGTACTACATTAGATTATTTATTTAATACAGCCGGAAATTATACTGTTTCCTTAATCATCAGTACACAAAACGGTTGCGTAGTTACTCAAAGCAAATGGGTAACTATTCATCCATTGCCTATTCCTGCAGCAGCACCAAACACTACAATTTGTACGGGTACAAGTGTACAATTGTTTGCACAGGATGGTAATAATTTTGAATGGTCGCCGCTTACCCATTTGCAAAATCATTTAACAGCAACGCCAATAGCTTCTCCAATAGCCACTACAAAATATTATGTAAAAGTTACCAACCAGTTTGGTTGCATTCAATACGATAGTGTGTTGATACAAGTAGATGAAAGAGTGCGCCTGCAACACAGTGCCGATAAAACAACCTGCCGTGGAACTTCGGTTCAACTAACAGCATCGGGCAACAGCAATCAGTTTTTATGGAGCCCTGCAACCGGTTTAAATACAACCGTCGGAAGCATGGTTGTTGCCAATCCCGTAAACAGCACTACTTATATGGTTGTAGGCATTAGTAGCAATACATGCCCCAACGATACAGGAAGAATAACGGTAACCGTAGGCGAAATTCCTACCATCAATCTTGGCCCCGATATTACGGTGCCGGCCGGAACCGAAGTTACCATACCATCTGTTACCTCAGGCGGCGTTATAAACTTTACCTGGAATCCTGTAACAGGGCTTAGTTGTACCGGTTGTGCACAACCTAAGTTTATGGCCAATGAAAATATTACTTACAAAGCCACCGTTCGTACACAGTATGGCTGCGAAGCCAGCGACGAATTAAGGGTGATAGTCTTGTGTAATAAAGGGGCTGTGTATATTCCCAATGCCTTTACACCCAATAACGATGGTAAGAATGATGTATTTTTTGTAAGCGGCTATGGCATTGCCCGTGTAAAACATTTTAGTGTTTTTGATAGATGGGGAAAACAGGTATTTAGAAAAGATAATTTTGCCGCCGGTGACCGCAGCCTTGGCTGGAATGGCAAAGTGAATAATATGGACGTTACTACTACCACCAGTTTTGTTTATGTGGTAGAAGTAGAATGTACAGAAGGCACTCCGGTTGTTTTAAAAGGATCGGTAATCTTAATTAGATAAGCATTGCTTTTTTAAACATTATTATTCTGTATAGGCACAAAAAATTTTTGTTGATTCTGCCATCAGTTGTTTTCCGATTATAATTTTTAATTTTCTTTTTCATCTAAAAATTATTTGCTTTGTAAAAAAAAGTAAACAATGAGAAACAATCACGACATTGATTTTAAAATTTATGGCGAAGAGCTACAGTTTGTAGAAATTGAACTCGATCCCAATGAAACCGCTGTTGCAGAAAGTGGTGCATTTATGATGATGGATAATGGTATTGAAATGCAAACCATTTTTGGCGACGGCAGTAAGCAACAAACAGGAGGAGTACTGGGTAAACTCTTAAGTGCCGGTAAACGAATTCTTACAGGAGAGAGTTTGTTTATGACCGCATTCACCAATACAGGCCAGGGAAAGAAAAGAGTAAGTTTTGCGGCACCTTATACAGGTAAAATTATAGTACTCGATTTACAACAACTCGGCGGAAAAATAATAGCACAAAAAGATGCTTTTTTATGTGCGGCAAAAGGAGTGAGTATTGGTATTGAATTGCAGCGAAGATTGGGTACCGGCATTTTTGGCGGCGAAGGTTTTATTATGCAAAAAATTGAAGGCGATGGTTATGCTTTTGCTCACGCAGGTGGGTATGTAGTAGAAAAAGAATTGCAGCCCGGCGAAATTTTAAAAGTAGATACCGGTTGTGTGGTGGCCTATACCGCCGGAGTAGATTTTGATATTGAGTTTGTAAAGGGCATTAAAAATTTTGTTTTTGGTGGCGAAGGATTGTTTTTTGCAAAATTGCAAGGGCCCGGAAAAGTTTGGTTACAATCTTTACCCATTAGCAGGTTGGCCGGAAGAATAATGCAATACGGCAGCGTTGGCGGACGAAAAGAAGAAGGAAGTATTTTGGGAGGCCTGGGGAACTTGCTTGATGGACGAGAGTAAAGTATAATTATTTTGTTTATAAAAGAGCAGGCTATACTGCTCTTTTTTTGTTTATATATATATTGTTTTGTATTTCTTCTGTAAAATGTCGTTTGTACAAAACTTATATTTCAAAATATAAATTTAACGTACTCCAAAAGTCCATTTATTTTAATAGCCTTATCTTCATTTAAATACAGCCTGCATCAGCCGGGCTACTCAAAGAGAACAAGCTTCTAATTCGAAGCATTTTTAAACTAACTATCCTTCAATTTTTTAATGGATAGTTGCAAAATTCAAAAAGAGATGGTAACTGTAATTATACCCACTTTAAATGAACAGGAAACAATTAATTATATCATTAACTACGCATATGCACATCCTCAGGTAAATGAAGTTTTGGTGATTGACGATAAATCGGTGGATGATACAGTTGCAATTGCCAGGGCTGCCGGCGCATCAGTATATAGTAGTGCTCGCCTGGGTAAAGGTGCTTCCATGAGAGAAGGAATATTGCTGGCAAAAAACGAGTATATTGTTTTTATGGATGGAGATATTGATCCCTATCCACCTAAAATGCTGGAGCTGTTGATTAACCCTTTACTGGAGGGTAATTGCGATTTTGTAAAATCATGCTTTAGTCGAAATGCAGGAAGGGTTACAGAATTAGTAGCCAAGCCACTGCTTAGTATTTTTTTTCCGGAACTGGTTGAATTTAATCAACCGTTAAGCGGCATGATTGCTGGGAAAAAATCTATTTTAGAAACCCTGCAAATTCCAAATGACTATGGGGTGGATATTTCTATTTTGATTGATTTATTTAGCAAGGGAAATAAAATTCAGCAAGTAAATATTGGCCATATTGAAAATAAAAGCAGGCCACTCAATCAAATTGGTAAAATGAGTAAGGAAGTAAGTGCCACTATTCTCAAAAAAGCCATAGAGCATAAACGCTCTTTAAACCTGGACGAATTATCCGACTTTGATACCATTGCCGAGCAATTGCAATATTCGGTGAAAGATAGTATTGGCCACTTAAAAAAAATGCTCATTCTCGATATGGATGACACCATTCTTCAAGGGAGGTTTATAAATGTAGCGGCAGAAAAATTTTGTTTTACCAAAGAACTACTTACGCTTCGAAGAGATTTTGAAGGAGATACCATTACACTTACTAAATCTATTGCCAGGTTGCTAAAAGGGAAAACTATTAAGGAAATAATTGATGTGGCAGAGAGTATTCCCCCGATACCCGATATTGTATCAGTAGTAAAAAAACTGAAAGAAAGAGGATATATTATAGGTGTTATTAGCGATAGCTATACTGTAATTACAGAGCATATTAAAAATACTATAGGGGCCGATTTCTCTTTATCAAATGAGCTGGGTTTTTCTCATGGTATTTGCAGCGGAGAAGTGCAATTGCCGTCTTTCTT
>DEHT01000046.1:37173-46593 GCA_002352045.1 Chitinophagaceae bacterium UBA2793
CCTTCTTTTGAAATGCTTTTAGAAATTGATTAGCCCCATTAAAAATGCCCGATTGATTTCGGGCATTTTTAACATTAATACTAAATCATTAGCGTTGCGTTGTTAGACCAAATAGTTCTTTCAAAATATTGTCAGTATTGAGTTTGCGGTGATTTGAAAATGGAAACGATTTGAATTTTTGAGAAATAAAAAAAGCCATAAATTTCTTATTTTCAATTATTATGAATCAAGGCAAATATGTTTTCTCTCAAATTGTGGTGTTAGCAGAAACCCTATTGCAACACTCCGCTGTTCGTAAGTGGACAGAATACCTCAACAGTCCAACGCACATTTTGGCACATTTGCAAGGCACACAAAAGCCGATACTCAGAAGCCAACCTTGCAAATGTGCCAAAATTTTCCTATGCACAGTAAACAGACCTCAACTGTAAGGCGTAAATTGCAATAGTGACTTAACTAATTGAACCCCATTAGCAGGACACCTAAAAAAATATGATTTCAAAAGACGAAGCACATAAAAAAATAGCCTCACTTATTGAGCGGTTCGACGAACAAAAAGAATTTTACAAACGTTCCGACTACAACGAAACGCTAACAAGGCGTGACTTTATTGACCCATTCTTCAAAGCTTTGGGTTGGGACATTGACAACGAGCAAGGTTACGCTGAAAGTTACCGGGAAGTCATTCACGAAGACAAAATAAAAATTGGTGGAGCCACCAAAGCTCCTGACTATTCATTTCGTTTGGGTGGTGGCAAACGGCTGTTTTTTGTGGAAGCCAAAAAGCCAAGTGTTTTAATCAAAGACGAGATAACTCCCGCTTACCAGGTTCGCCGGTATGGTTGGAGTGCTAAACTTCCCATCAGCATCATTACAGATTTTGAAGAATTTGCCATTTACGATTGTACCAAAAAGCCTAACCTGACTGACAAAGCCAGTAACGGAAGAATAAAGTATTTAACCTATCAGCAGTACTTAAACGAGTTTGATTTTATTTGGGACACATTCAGCAAAGAGAAAGTACTCAAAGGCAGCTTTGACAAGTTTGTTCAAAGCGACAAGCAAAAGAAAGGAACAAGCACCGTTGACCACGAGTTTCTTACTTCTCTTGACACATGGAGAACCTACCTTGCCAACAACATTGCTCTACGAAACGACATTGAAGAGGATGAACTGAATTTTGTAGTTCAACACATCATTGACCGTTTAATCTTTTTACGTATAGCCGAAGATAGAAGCGTAGAACGTTATGGCAACATGCAGGACACTATTAAAAACGGTAACTATTACGAAAATCTTTTAAAGCAGTTTCATACTGCCGACCAGAAATATAATTCAGGACTTTTTGATTTCAGTAAAGACAAAGTAAGCGGCCGCATTGAAATTGATAATAAAATCATCAAAACCATTATCAGTGATTTGTATTATCCTCTAAGTCCTTACGAGTTCTCTGTTATTTCCGTTGAGATTTTAGGCAGTGCTTATGAGCAGTTTTTAGGCAAGACGATTTCACTTTCCAAAAGCGGCAGAGCCCTAATTGAAGAAAAGCCCGAAGTAAGAAAAGCAGGTGGCGTTTATTATACACCACAATACATTGTTGATTACATCGTAAAAACCACAGTCGGCAAACTCATTGACGGAAAAGCACCCAAAGACATCAACAAAATAAAAATCGTTGACCCTGCTTGTGGAAGCGGCAGCTTTTTGATAGGTGCTTACCAATACTTGCTGCAATTTCACAAAGACTATTACACTAATAATGGCAAGCCGAGCAAAGGCAGCAAAGACAATCCTTTAACGCCAGACGGCAACCTGACCACAGCAGAAAAGAAACGCATTTTGCTCAACAATATTTTTGGTGTTGACCTAGACGCCAATGCAGTAGAAGTAACCAAACTTAGCCTGCTGCTAAAGTGCATGGAAGGAGAAACAGAAGCCAGCATTTCCTCACAGCTAAAATTGTTTCATGAAAGAGTTTTGCCCACTTTGGATAACAATATCAAAGACGGCAACAGTTTAATAGATATTGACTTTTACGGTTCTGAAATAGACTTTGGTGAAGAAAAGAAGATTAAACCTTTCAATTGGAAGAAAGCGTTTCCGGAAGTATTTAACTTAAAGAAACTATCGGCTAATCAAGAGTTGAGATATCATCTTCAGAAGGTAAAAAAATTACAAGAGGAGACCGAAGACTTGATTAACAAATTCAAAGTAGAAGAACCAAGTGTAGAGTATGGCAAAGTTGGTGGTTTTGATATTGTTATTGGTAATCCACCATATGGTGCTTCATTTTCTAAAGCAGAATTAGATTATTACAAAAACAGGTATAACACTGCTGTTTGGCGGTGCGAAAGCTATTTACTGTTTATCGAACAAGCATTACAGCTTTTAAAACCAGATGGGGCTATTGGATTAATTATACCTGACACTCTACTAAATCTTGGATTTACACAGCCGACAAGGGAACTTTTATTACGTAATTCCAAAATCGAAGAAATAATAAGCCTTCCTTCTAATGTATTTGCAGGAGCTACTGTTGATACAATTATTTTATTGGCTGAGAAGAAAGATTACAATAGTAGATTTCACATTTCCAATGTTTCTGTAAAAGCTTTTGGAAAAAAGCAGTTGATATCAGAGATCAAAGATCCATCGAAACAATTTTTTGTAAACACAAAAGAATGGTTTGAACAAAATGCATTTAACTTACAAGCAGATACGAGTGAGAAAAAGCTGCTATTTAAAATTGAAGAAAATAAAAAGCATATATCGGATGTAGCGGAAATGTATTCAGGAATAAAAGCCTATGAAGTCGGAAAAGGAATGCCACTACAAACAGAAAGAATAAGGGAAGAGAAGCCCTACACTGCCGGCAGCAAAATAGATAAAAGTTGGTTGCCCTTTTACGATGGAAAGCATATCGGCAGGTATGAAATGCGTTGGCGTAATAACAATTGGATTAAATATGGAAAATGGCTTGCAGCTCCACGAAAACCTGAGAACTTTGAAGGTGAAAAAATATTAGTCAGAAAAATTACAGGCAGAACTCTTCTTGCTACTTACATACCTGAAACTTCTTATTGCAATACGCTTTTGTTCGTTTTAAAACTTAACAGCAGTACTTACTTCTATAAAAGTATTCTTGCAATTTTGAATTCACAATTGATAGGTTGGTACTTTAGAACAAAATTTCAAATAAGTGATGATGACACCTTTCCGCAAATAATGATAAGAGATATTTTACAATTTCCTATTCCTACAATCAATAAAAAAATTGATGCTGAATTAAACAAACTCGTCGACCAACTCCTACACCTCAACGCCGAAAAACAACAAACAACACTTCAAACCAAACTCTACCAACTCCAAAACCGCATTGACTATGTAGAGCAGCGCATCAACGAAATCGTATATGAACTTTACGGGTTGGCAAAAGAAGAAATAGTACTTATTGAAAATGCGTAATCACACACACAAAAGGCACAATCAATATCAATGAGCGAACTGATAGAAAAATATCTTACTGCAACCGGGCAAACCTTAGAATACCTGATGCTGGGGGAAAAGCAGTATGGCCTTCCTCTTATTGAAGGAAAAATAATACCACTTGCCCTTCATTTCAAGTGCAAAATAATATGGGAGCATATACTGATAAAGGATGAAGATGTAGGTTTGTATCAATGGCGTTTTGAAAAGATTGATCCCGATGCTATGGAAGGTGAAGAAGTAATTGTTGCCAATATTATTGGTGACCATTACTGGGGTGAGCAAAAAGAAATAAAAAGCGGCACCAAACATTTCAGGCCGGGTGCTAAGGTGTACTGTGTTTTTATGTATGGCGGTATGGGGCATGACCACGTAAGGGTCTTTGGTAAACCAAGGAAGTCATTCCGGATGATAGATGTAGTAATAGCCCGCAGCTTTCTCAAAAACTTCAGGGTACAAAAAACATATTCTCCGCAAGTGATTGCATTTCTAAAAAAATATCCATATTATACTAATGCAGAAATCATTCATACGGGTGTAGATTGGCTGAATGAAACACCAAATTCGGAAATAATCGAAGACAACAGCGCAGGTAATTGATGTTCCGGTTACAAACTGCAGATGCCTTTGTGAGCCAAGAATAATCGACTTACGCTTAATATGTGCAAAATATCAGACTAATTAAAACTGTGCACTTGTAAAACCAAGGATGTTGACAAATTAAAGCATTATTGGATTTTAAAAAGACCAAAAAGAGAAAATAATTTTATAGTTGGTGAAGAAATTTTGCCCGCAAACATTGAGTAAGATGCCGACAAGGTAAATAATAAGGCATCGGCTAAAATGTTAAACAGTGATAATTGTCTTGACACAGTACTTCATCATCTGGAAAAGGATATTTTGGAATTGCATTTTATGTTCAATGCAAACCCTGACAAATAATTAATGTTGCCCTGCCGTGGTAACTATTTAGCCGATGCCTTTGTATTCAAAAACATCAGGTGGAAAAAACTGATTTTGACACATTTGGAGCATACTTGGATGATATTCAAAAGGGTAAAATATTTAATTTTTCTCACCAACAACTTTCATCTTACTGTAAACGAAATAGTACAGCTATACAAACACCGATGGAAAATAGAATTGTTCTTCAAGTGGATAAAGCAACATCTGAAAATAAAATCCTTTTGGGGTCATTCAGAAAATGCAGTAAAAACACAAGTTTGTATCGCCGTCTCCGTATATGCTTTAGTAGATATTGCAAAAAAGAAATTTATGCTTCAGTATTTACTCTACGAAATTCTACAGGTTGTAAGAATATCCATTTTTGAAAAATGCCTATCAATCCATTATTGCAGCAATCACAATTACAATATCTCAATGAACAAAATGATAATCAGATGAAAATGCTTGACTAAAGATGCAACGCTAACGATACTAAATAAAATTAATCTCTACTGCTCAGTTTACTCAGCAACCGAAGTATTTCAAGATACAACCAAATAATAGTTACCAGCAATCCAAATGCGCCATACCATTCCATAAACTTTGGAGCACCCATAGTAGCACCATTTTCAATCATATCAAAATCGAGAATTAAGTTTAAAGCAGCCAGGGCAACTACAAAAACCGAAAATCCAATTCCTAAAGGACTGCTTTCGTGCAAAAATGCAAAACCGGTAAAGCCAAAGGCACGCATGGCTAAAACAATTAAGTAAAAAATCATAATGCCAACTGTAGCAGTCATTATCACCGCTTTGAATTTTTGGGTGGCTTTAATAATTCTAAAGCTGTACAATAAGTACATGGCAGCACATACGCCAAAGGTTAAGCCCACTGCATTTAAAATAATATTAGGGGCGATATCTGCAAAAGCATAATTATACATGGCCGAAATTGCACCCACCAATAAGCCTTTCAGCAAAGCATACAAAGGAGCCAAATAGGGCGACCAGGCCGGTTTAAACGCCAGTGTAAATGCTATAATGATACCACCTATGGCACCTGTCCACATATAGGGCGTTACATCGGCGCCTTTTGCAAAACTGGTCCAGGTAAAAAATGCGGTACCCAATGTCATTAAAAACAAAAAACCAAATTTTTGTAGAGTGCCTTTTACGGTCATTGCATTTTCACGGTCAAGGCTAAGAACATCGTTAATTACGGTACTCTTAAATTTCTTTTCGGATAGGGTAGGGTTGCTCGATTTGAAAATAGACATAGTTGCTATAATTTATTGTTCAATAAAAATAGGGATTTAATTTTTTAATTGAGAAGAATCTGCCACCGGCTTTTTCTCAATACCCGGATACCGATTGATAAAAGCAAAATGGTATTCGCCTTTTTGTTTTAAAATACTTACAAACTTGCGAAGTGCGGCCGAATCCTTTGCATTACTATACACCTGGTCGTGTGCCAGCAAAACCAGGTGGTCTTTGGTTCGGGTGCGATTATGAGTAAACATACTGTCAACCTGCATGGCCAATTTTTCAGAACTTTGAACAGCTTTTAACTCGTTGGTAAAATGCCATTCCAAATCCCAGCCCATAATTGTGTATCCATTTTTTTCTAAATGATCTGCTGCTGCAATGCTTTTTGGATTATCGCAGTGTTTAATATCGTTTAGACGCCAAATATTTCTACCGGGTGTACGCACAATGGTAGAACTAAATCGAAGACTATCAGCACAGCGTTTAAAATCTTCCAATACCTTTTCGGGCATTGTATAAAAATGTGAAAACTTATTGTGAGCATGTGTATAGCTATGGTTGGCCAACTCCACAAAAGCACTATTACGCAAACTATCATAGATATTTGCCTGCGAATGACTGCCATATACATGTTGCCCAATTATAAATAAGGTGGCCGGTATTTTTTCCTCGGTTAATATGTTCAACACATTTTGAGTTCCCTTGTTGGGGCCATCGTCAAATGTGAGGTAAATGGTTTTCTTTTTTTTACCGGAAGCCGGCGGTTCATTTGTTTTTGTAACTGTAACCTTTTGTTCTTCTTTTGGCAAAGAAGCCGTAATAATGGTAGTACTGTCTTTTTTTACCGCCATTTTTAATTTTGCTTCCTGCGCTTTACGATGTTCTTTGTAAAAATAAAAAGCAGAAAAACTAAGAGTGGTTACAATAGCCAGTGTAGTAATGTGAGAGCGTTTAAAATAAGCTCCAGAGTCGGGGTCCATGATAAGAGTTGATTTTGGGCATGAAGATAATGACACAATACATTGTGTTCAAAATATTTTGTTGTTAAATAATCATCAAATCATACAAGGCAAATGCGTGGTTGCTTTGCTGAATGCCCGATTAAATCCTTCTAACCAAAATCCTAATTCCTCTTTATCTTTGCGGCATGGAACAGTTGCTGCAACAGATAGATATTTACAAAACAGAAATTAATGGCACAATTGCCAACACTAAAGACGAATTAGAGGCATTTCGTATAAAATACCTTGGAACCAAGGGCCTGGTGAAAACCATTATGGGCGAAATGAAAAATGTTGCTGCTGAAAATAAAAAGCAAGCAGGCCAATTGCTAAACGAGTTCAAAATATTTGTTGAAGACAAATTTGATGAACTAAAGAATGCATCCGAAAATGGAGCGGCTTCTATAAAAGCACAGGAACTTGACTTGAGTTTACCGGGCACAGCCGATAATATGGGAACCCGTCACCCCATAAGTATTATCCAAAATAAAATAGTTTCTATTTTTAACCGGCTTGGTTTTTCGGTGGCCGAAGGCCCGGAAATTGAAGACGATTGGCACAATTTTACTGCACTCAATATGCCCGAAAATCATACGGCAAGAGACATGCAGGATACTTTTTATATTCTCAAAAACCCCGATTGGATTTTACGTACGCATACCAGCAGCGTTCAAATAAGAGAAATGGAAAAAGGAAAACTTCCTTTACGCATTATTTGTCCGGGGCGTGTTTTTAGAAACGAAACCATTAGCGCAAGAGCCCATTGCTTTTTTAACCAGGTTGAAGGATTGTATATAGCCGAAAATGTTTCCTTTGCCGATCTAAAACAAACCCTTTACTTTTTTGTACAGGAAATGTTTGGCGCCGATGTAAAGGTACGTTTCCGCCCATCTTATTTTCCTTTTACCGAACCCAGTGCCGAAATGGATATCAGTTGCCTTATTTGCGGAGGCAAGGGTTGCAATGTTTGTAAAAAAACCGGCTGGGTTGAAATTTTAGGTTGTGGTATGGTGCATCCAAAAGTGTTGGAAAACTGCGGTATTGATTCAAACAAATACACGGGCTTTGCATTTGGAATGGGTATAGAAAGAATAACCATGCTTAGTTACCAGGTAAAAGACCTTCGCCTCTTTAGCGAAAACGATATACGTTTCCTTAACCAGTTTATTGCCGTAACGTAATTATTTCCTATTGAATACATTTTAATATATAATCCCCTTTGATTATATACTAAAACACTTTCGGCATTATAATTGAAATGTTTACAAAAACACATCAACCATTATGAAAAAATTTTATTTTATTCCGGCAATTATAGCACTTGCATGCATCTTTGTTTCCTGCAGTATGTCAAAAGAAGCCAAAGGCTACCGAACAAAAATTAATGGTAACTGGCAGTTGCAAACCGTGGTAACCGAAGGAATTGTACTGGCAAGCCAAACCAAAGCTGAGCTTTTAAACGAAGCCGATTTGCAATGTTTTGTAGGCAGCTCTTGGAATTTTGAAAACAAAACCAGCCTGGGTAGTTATACTATCAATCAAAATGGAGGGGAGTGTGCATCTTTAAAACGCAATATTCGCTGGTCTATTTACGAAGCAAATGGGGAGCCAAAATTATTTCAATTTAAAAAAGTAGATAACCGTTATAAAGTAATGGAGGAAGGTAATGCAGGTTACCGTTTTACCATTTTGCAGTTAGATAATACAACTATGAAATTGCGCAGCGATGTAACCTTCGAAGGAAAACCGGCTTCATTTATTTACAATTTTATCAGGCATTAATTAAAAAATAATTTATAAGTATGAAAAAAATATTTACCGTAACCATGTTTGGCTCTGCGGCATTGGCACTTATGTTAATTAGTTGCGATACTACTCGTAGAATGAGCAATAAAGATAAAGGTGTGGGCATTGGCGCTGCAGGTGGTGCAGTAATTGGTGGAATTATCGGCAACAATGTAGGTAAAAAAGGAAACACTGCTTTGGGCGCTCTTTTGGGGGCAGTAGTAGGTGGGGTTGCAGGTGGAATTATTGGTACCAAAATGGATAGGCAGGCAGAGAAAATTAAAACAGAAATTCCAGGTGCTAAAGTTGAAAGGGTTGGCGAAGGTATTAGGGTTACTTTTGACGAAACCAATCCCGATGGTTCAAAAGTGGGTGTTTATTTTGCCACCAACAAATACGATATTTCTGCCAATGCAAAACTGGCACTGGATAAACTCATAAAAATTTTCAATGAATATCCCGATACAGAATTACTAATTGAAGGACATACGGATGATGTAGGCAAAGATGAATACAATTTAGGATTGTCGCAACGCAGAGCCGAATCAGTATCGGGTTATCTTAAAAATATGGGCATTGATTCNNCATTTCCGATAATGCTACCGCCGAAGGAAAAGCATTAAACAGGAGAGTGGAATTTGTAATTACTGCTAATGCAAAAATGAAGGAAGAAGCTCAGCAACAAGCGGGGCAATAAAATAAGTATCATTTATTCAAAACTGCTGCGATAATTGAGCATACAAAAAGAAATAGCTCAATTATCCCGGCAGTTTTTATTTTTGCGCATGATTCAATCTATTTCTGTTGTAGGTGCAGGCACCATGGGAAGTGGAATTGCCCTGGCTGCTGCCTTAAAAAATTATCCCGTCATTCTTTTCGATATTCAGGAAGCAGTGCTTGAGTCGGCTAAAAAAAGCATTCAGAAAAACCTGCAATGG
>DEHT01000109.1 GCA_002352045.1 Chitinophagaceae bacterium UBA2793
AAAATATCAGCACAGCAGCAAGCTCTGGCCGTTATATGCAATGCTAATGAGACAGTATCTATTCATATTGGTTTGCATCTTTAGTTATTCTTCTTTTGGACAAAATTGTTCAGACATAGAAACTATTTTGCAAAAGAAATACCCTGAGAACATAGTAAATAATGAGGACTATATATTCTATAAAGACAAGTCTAATTTTGAAAAACTTGACAACCCAATTATAAAACAAAATTTCCCTAATTATGAATTGTATGCTGTTGACATGACTTTCAAATTACGACCTGATTGGAAATGCCGTTGTGTTGTATTTTTTGACAGCACCAAAAGTGATTTTATTCTTCAAGAGCCGCTTTCTATGAACGGAATTGGCAACAGGCTAACTTCAATACTTAAGAACTTGACATTTATGGACACATTATCGCTTTATAAATTCATTGACAATTTTCATCAAATTCGACAAATTGGTTCTCAATATAAATTCATTAAAAGAAGCACAACTGATTCACTGCTTGCATATTATGTAGTTAGGTTTGAGTACCAAGATTATATTACAAGACCATACAAGGAGACAGTTCAAACTAAATTTGACAAATCCCAAATAATGGGAAATTTTTACATTAAACTTGAGAACAACAAAATTAAGGACTACATTGAATTAAATCCAAACCAAAGCCTAAAATAAGCACTGCATATAACATTGGGTTTTATGCAAGTTTGGTAGGACATTGTAATGTAAGCTCCCCCAAAAACAGTACGTTTTAAAAGTAGACAGAATTCTTAACTTTAAAAACGTAAAACATGAAAAAGAACAGGTTCAGTCCCACACAAATTGCCAGCATTCTTAAGGAATTTGATAATGGCAAATCAGCCGAAGAAATTAATCGGGAGCATGGTGTAAGCAAAGCATCCTTGTATAAATGGCGACAGCGCTATGGCGGTATGGAAGCTAGCGAGTTAAAGCGTATAAAGGAGTTGGAGGAAGAAAATACCCGGCTAAAAAGGATGTATGCCAACCTGGCGATGGAGTTAGATGTTGCCAAATACATCCTTGAAAAAAAGTTGTAAAGCCTTGCGATAAGCGAAGAATAATCGGGGATCTTCGAACGGATCGACCCAAAGACATCGGCAAGGCGTGTCGTTTATTACACCTGAGCAGGAGCAGCCTGCACTATCAATCTATAAAGGATGACGGATATATTATGCGGCAGCTAGAAGGTCTTGCTCAGCAAAATCCTGTAGAAGGTTTTTGGAAATGTTATTACCGCATCCGCAATGCCGGTACAATTGTGAATCATAAAAAATTACATAGGGTGTATAAACAAATGGGGTTACCACTACGCCGTAAAGTGAAAAAACGAATACCAGCAAGAGTAAAAGAACCGTTGGCTATACCGATCGGTTTTACCCAAACCTGGAGTATAGATTTTATGAGTGATGCGCTAAGCAATGGAACCAAGTTTCGCTCCTTTAATGTGATAGATGATTACAACCGGGAAGTATTGTTTATAGAAACAGATTATTCGTTAAAGAGTAGCCGGGTGATATGGGTGCTGAAACATTTAACCAACCGATATGGTAAGCCTCAAAAAATACGGATGGATAACGGGCCAGAGTTTGTGGCCAGGCTAGCCCAGGAATGGAGTAAAGCCAATGAAATTGAGTTTAAATATATCCAACCCGGCAAGCCCACACAAAATGCCTACATAGAACGCTTTAACAAAACGTACAGGCAAGGCGTTTTAGATGCATATTTATTCGATACCATTGAAGAGGTAAGGGAAGTATCGCAAATATGCGTGGATGACTACAATACGATGCGACCACATGATGCTCTGAGTGGGCAGCCCCCAAAAAAGTATAGAAACAAAAACACTCAAGCTGTTGGGCTTCGTTACGCTTCGGCTACGCCTTCGCTTCACTACGCCCAACAGCTTGAACAAAAACGATGATAAATTATTCTACTTTTGAACTGTTCTAAAAAAGGGAAGCCTACAGCCGCTAACACAGGTATTGCCAAAATGACTGCGGAACTGCTACTATAAAACATTTGTGCAAGGCTCAACAGTAGTGCGTCTATTGAAATTTAGTGCTAATAATCCGCTACTTCGGTAATACCCAAACCGTAAAATGCAAACCGTAAAATCCCCTTTCCAGCTACATCAATACTGTATTTTTTTACCAAGACTTCTTAAAGACAATTCATGAAAAAATTTTTTAGCCGCTGGCTGAAACTCAGGTGGCGGCAGCGCAAGCACTTTTCCTACTGAGGCAGTTATAATACACTCAAAAAGTTCATGCAGGAGCTTTGGCATCAGTCTTCCGTAATATATCAGTCCATAAGATGCAACTTCGGTCTCATGCAGTCCTCTTTTTGGGTGCATTTTTTTATCCAAATTTTTCAGGCCTGTCTTAGTTTAGAAACCAACTGTCTCATTTTCTTTATTTTTGAAAATAAAAAATAGTTTTTAGACGGACTGCCGTTAGTAGCTATTTTAGAAAGAGCCTTCAATTATTTTAAAGACCAATAATATTACTTTGAAATAGTGACACTTTTAAAGGCATAATCTTAATTTAAACAACTCAAAAGCAGTAACCAAATCATGCGAAAACAATTCGCCTTATCATTTACCATTGTACTCTCAACTACACTTATTTCAGCTAACACTTCACTTGGGCAAGACATCATTAACCCTGATTCAATTTCGAGAAACCCTTATAGCTGGAATCAAAAAGAAAGAGAGTATGCTTTTTCTCATTTTGATAAGCTGTTTAAAACAAGGGATGTGGCTCGAGGAAATAAGATACATAAACTCAAAACAGGAAAACCTATATCAATATTTAGTAAAGGTGGGCAAAAAGAAAAAGAGTTGGAAACATTTATTACAGAGCAAAAGGTAGCTGGACTTTTGATTATACAGAATGGAAAGATTAGGATGGAACGTTATGAACTTGGGTTCAACAAAGCGTCCCGATGGACGAGCCAATCTATTGCCAAGTCAGTAACAAGTACCCTTATTGGTGCTGCTATAAAAGATGGTTATATCAAAAGTGTGGACGACTTAGTTACAAACTACATCCCCGATTTAAAAGGGAGTGCTTACGAAAAGGTTACAATTCGCCATTTGTTGACCATGACTACTGGTGTACGATGGAACGAAAACTATAGCGATTCTAATTCTGACATTGCCAGGTTTTATACACAAAAAGTTGAACCAGGTATTGATGAAACAGTTAGTTATATGCGACAGTTACCATCTGAGGCTGAACCAGGAAAAAAATGGGTATATAAAACAGGGGAAACACACCTCTTGGGTGTGCTTGTAAGCAAGGCTACGGGGCAAACTTTATCAGAATATCTTTCCAAAAAAATATGGACTCCTTATGGTATGGAAGGGAAAGCCACTTGGAATATAGGCAGAACAAATCAGGAATTTGCAGGCTGTTGTCTGCAAATGAAACTGCGAGATTTTGGACGATTCGGTCAATTCATACTTGATGGAGCAACTATTAAAAGTAAATCTATTGTTCCCGATGACTGGTTACAATCAGCTACACATACACAAATTGCGCTTTGGCCCGGCTGGGGCTATGGATACCAATGGTGGACATTGAGTGATGGAACTTTCCGTGCATTGGGGATTCATGGGCAAATGATTCATATTGACCCTTCAAGGCATCTTGTAATCGTTGTAAATAGTGCATGGCCAGAGGCAGAGAATATGAAGCGACAGATGACTGCTGATAGATTTGTAAAATCTATTTCCACTGAAATTGACAAAGAGAAGTAAGCTTGTCAATTTGTTGATACAAAGTAAGAAAAAAAACAGCCACTAACATGGGGCTTGATTGTTATGGAGAAAACGTCTGTTCGCTATTGTGCTTCAGTTCCAGCTTGACGAAAAGCACCGGGCAATAAATTAAACAATGAACTTTAAGAGTTATAGATTTAGCTGCGATTTTTGACACTAGTCAGAATTTTACACGCCACCTAAACTAAACTTTAAACATATGACCAAAATATTCCTGTTTCTTTTTTTCCACTTACCATAATTGCACAATCAAACAAAACTATAACTATTGACAGCTACATGCAAGCGCAAGCTGGGGTTAAACAGTTTAACGGAGCTGTATTGGTAGCACAAAAAGGAAAAAAAATATATAGAAACGCCTTTTATTTCTTCAGGAATTAGTACTGAAATAAAGAAAGAAGAATAAAAAAGAATGTACAACCGTTTTGCGCCAGGCAGATAGACGTACAAAATCTAGCTGTGTTTCTTTGATTAAATATTAGCAATAAACTCGCCAGAAGTGCTTCGATTTCCCGCCCGAACGCAAAGCTGCAGGACTTTGTAGTAAATGGTAACACATGCTAAAAACAAGCCTTATCTTCTGTTCCTACAGAATGATCAACCATTTACTATTGTATTTATTTGCTAAAAGCGGTAAGAGGTGTTAATACTATGCATTAACTCCTCTTTATTACTTCAACAATTCATCAACTCTTTTTGCATGATATCCTTTTTGCTGAAGCCATTGAATAAGTTGTGGCAAATAGTTATATAATTTATCGGTACGTTTTGGATCGACACCAATATGAATTAATAATATAAAACCATTTAGCCCCTGCTTTGAGTTGGTTGCATATTTTCTAATTGAAGCCAATATATCTTCGCTACTTTTATAATTCTTCAACTCGGGCCAGGTATAATCTGCATGACTGATAGTACCAGGCGAATAATTAATCAATTGCAAGCCCTGTTGATGTGTCCAGGATGCAATTGTATCGTTGTACCATTCAAAGGGAGGCAAAAAATAAAGTGCATCTTTTTTTATAATGCCAAATTTTTTCATTGCTTCATAATTCTTTTGAAGGTCTTCATTAAACTGAACCTGGGAAAGCAGCAAGCTGTCACGCTTTTCCCAGGCTGCATACAATAAATGATCGTTGCTATGAGCACCGAGGTAATGACCGTTTTTCTTAATTTTCTTTATGGAATTAGCAAAGTTTGGATTATTGTAATATCGTCCAGTAAAAAAGAAAGAGGCTTTTATCTTTTGTTTTTGTAATGTTTGTAATATGATTTCGGCCCCATCTGCAAATTCATCCCCAGTAAAAACAATAGCAATTTTCTTTTCAGAAGTATCTCCTCTAATGATAGCTCCTTGTTGATAAAGAAATTTTGTTTCCTTATCGGTTAATACTTTTTTCCCGGATTAGCAGCAGCCTCCTGCGCAGCCAATAAATAAATGAGGGATGCTGTTCCATCCATTGTAGGTTCGTTGGTACTGTAGTCTCCGTAGTCATCATGATACACCGCCAGGTTGCTCTGAAAGGTTGCATATTCATCTTCATTATATAATTTAATTCCAATGAGATTTTTGTAAATGCTATTATATACAGGACCATCAACCAGCCCTCCATCAATCGGATATCTTTTTATGTTTGTAAATGCGGAATGAGGATCTACAGGCGTATCGCCCCATTCGGGCAAACCATAAACCATGCTGGTTCCCCATGGGTTGCAGCCAAAAAGCCAGTCAATGTTCGCTTGTTCCAGTGCCTCATAACTATCATCGCCGGTTTGAGTTCGATACCAATAGCATTGTTGTGCAAAGGCTACCGTTAAATTATTGCTGCACCAAATAAATGGAACGCCTCTGTAAAAAGCATTTTCAGATGCTCTTTGCCAAACTATTTCTATTCCCTGTTTATAATAATTGCTTAAAGTATCGTAATAAGTTGGAAACTTATTTATAAACTCGGCAGAAAAACCTGAAGCCTGTTTTGGAAATGCCTGCTTTAATTTTATTTGCTTTAGCAACTCAAAATGCCCGGCATTTACAAATGGATACCATTGATAGTGGTTTGCTGTATCGTTAATAATCCATTTTGTGATGGGTTCTTTTTGAGCATGTAGCACAGCCTGTCCAAAGAACCATCCGCTGCCCGCATTTTCATCAGTTGATTTCATCATTGCATGAACATTTGCGTAAGCAAGTTCCATATCATCGGCCCAGTTTTCTTCGGCATATATATAAGGTGCTTTTACAGAAGCAGTTTGAGTATAGCCAATTTTTTTATTGGCATAGCTCATCGCATCCATTGCTTTTTCATAATAGGAACGATAGTTATTTCCTACTTTAAGTTGATTTGCCAATGCAAATACCGATGCAAATTTTGCTGCAATAGAACTTGTGCCGGTTGTGGTATTCATGTATTTTCCTCTTTGCTGTGGTTCGCCGGTTACAAAATAAACCGGCCTTTGAAAACCCTTTCCATACTGGCTGTCCAATGCAGGCATTCTCATACTGATATGGTCTCTATCATCGGCCACCTGGTTGTACATCACATGGGCAGATGGATTCATTCTTATTAACCAATCAATACCCCACTGAGCTTCGTCTACAATATCGGGTAAATTATTTTTTCCTTCCAATCCATTTGCCAGGTGTTTATCGGAAAACACATGAGGGAAATCTTTGTAAGCTAATAATAAATTATAGGTTGCATTGGCCGAGGTAGTACTGTATTGCAAATAATCGCTGGCGTCGTGCCAGCCTCCCCAAATGTTTGCTTCACTGCTATCGGGCAAGCCTGCCTTTGCTGCATATAAATTATAGGCACCCCTATTGTGGCAACTGTCTTTTAAATAAGGATTAAACCCACAGCGTTGCTGGCGCATATATCGCAGTGCAAAATCGGCCGTTCCTTTATAAACCGCATTGCTAATTTCAAATACCGGAGATTTTACAGACCCGGCCTGAACGTAATACCTGCCAGGTTTTGAAAAATCTGAAAAATTGAGGCGATAGGTTTGTAAAAATGGACCATATGCACCAAATGCTTTTCCTGCTTTACCGGAGCTTACAATTTTTTTAGTTGATGCATCTATCAACTGCCAGGCACTAATGCTGGTTATTTCTTTGCTGCACCAAACAGCCGTTTTTTTGCCATGTGGTAAATAACCTAATTGATTGATGCGTATCCATGCAGTTGGAGCATCTTCTTTGTAGTTAAAAGAAATTAAGGTAAATAATATAGTAGCAATAAAAATTGCAGTAATAAAAATTTTCATCAGTGAATTGAATGGTGAACAATAAATTTAGATGAAAAAAGAATAAAAATTTTTTTAGCAAACGCATAAAACCGCAGTATCATTTCAGTCTATTGATTTTATAAAAAAAGTCCTGCAATAAAAATGCAGGACTTTCCACTAAAATATTTTTTTAATCTATGCTACTTTCAACATGCTCAACTTGCTGGTATTAAACTTACGTTCTGCATATTCTAATGTTACTTCAAACTCTTTTATTTTTTGGCTGGGTAGCTCAAACATGGCATCGGTTAAAATGCTTTCGCAAATACTACGTAAGCCCCTTGCTCCTAATTTATATTCCAATGCTTTGGCTACCATAAAATCAAATACAGTTGGTTCAAAACTCAAAGCAATGCCTTCGATTTCAAACAACTTGGTAAATTGTTTTATTAATGAATTTTTAGGTTCGGTGAGAATGCTTCTTAAGGTAGTAGCATCTAAAGGATTCAAATAGGTAACCACCGGTAAGCGGCCCAATAGTTCAGGAATTAAACCAAAGTGTTTTAAGTCAACTGCATTTACAAATTGTAAAAGGTTGTTGTGCTGATATTCCTGCAACTCTTTGTTTACCGTAAAACCAATGGCATTGGTGTTTACCCTGCGGGCAATCAATTTATCAATACCATCAAAAGCACCACCACAAATAAAAAGGATATTTTGTGTGTTAACCTTTACCAGTTTTTGTTCGGGGTGTTTGCGTCCGCCTTGTGGCGGTACCAGCACTTCACTGCCTTCTAACAGTTTCAATAGTCCCTGTTGTACACCTTCGCCACTTACATCACGGGTGATAGATGGATTGTCATTTTTGCGGGCCACTTTATCAATTTCATCAATAAACACAATGCCTCTTTCTGCAGCTTGTACATCGTAATTGCAGGCTTGCAATAAACGGGTAAGCATGCTTTCCACATCTTCACCCACATAACCGGCTTCTGTAAATACGGTAGCATCTACAATAGCAAAGGGCACATTCAACATGCGGGCAATTGATTTTGCCAACAAAGTTTTACCGGTACCTGTTTCGCCCACCATTATAATATTGCTCTTTTCAATTTCTACTTCGTTATCGGTTTTTTGATTGAGCCTTTTGTAATGATTGTAAACCGCCACTGCTAATATTTTTTTAGCATCATCCTGACCTATTACATATTCATCTAAAAATTTTTTTATTTCCTGGGGCTTACGAATCGTGAGTTTGGTAGAGCTGCTTTGTGGGGTATGTTTATGTTCGGTAGAAATACCTAATTCCTGTGCAATAATTTCCTCTGCATGTTCTACACAGTTTTCACAAATATGCCCATCTTGCCCGGCGATTAGAATTTTTACTTCATCTCTGCTGCGGCCACAAAATGAACAATGTAAAATTGGTTGTTTAGCCATTATATATATTTAAAAATTTGTTTTCAAGAGGGTCTAATAAAATCTGCTGCAAAGATACTTTTTAGTAATTAGTATTTTACAATTAAATGACTATAAAAAGAGCCTTTTCGATGCTTAGTATTTACTACTTGTTTATTTGCTGCCGCTTAATTTCTTTCTTTCTGTTATAAATTCCGGTAATATAGGCGCCAATTAATGGTAAAATCAATAGCAATGAAATGCCTGTTAAAAACATTAATACAAAATAAGAACTGTCATGTGGGCCGGGATTTCTTATGCCTCCCATTATTGAAAATACAACCTTGTGTAAATTTAATATGGTTAATACCGATATGATAAGGCATATTGGCATGAATGTAATTGTAATAATATTGCCTAACGATAACCGGGTAAATTGTTTTAAAAACGAAAACAAAAGACAAAGCCTCCAGGCTGCTACCACTGCCAAAAACCAAACATTGATTGTATTGGCTGTTTGAATGGTAAAAAATTTTTCTACAGGTATGGCATAAAAAATAGCCGGAAACGAAGTAAGTGCAATAAATGTCAACACTATTTTATAAGCCCAGTTTTCTATTTGAAAGGGTAAAACAATAATCCAAATAAATGCGGCCAACAGAAAAATATAAATCACAGAACCTAACCCTAAATTCTGTAACAGGCTTGCTTTTTCGTCGTCCCAGTAGCGTCCAATGCCAACCAGCCAGGTACCTAAAATGCCTGCGAATAAATGTGTGTTGTTCAATTGTAGTAAGTGAGCCTTGTTTAATTTAAAAAACAACAACCGAAAAATGGTAGATGATAATTGCATTCTACTAAAATAAAAAAGCCTTGCTGAAAAATTCAACAAGGCAATTAAAAAAAATTAATCTTCGTTAGAGTTTATCCATCACCCCATCTACAATACCATAAGCAATGCTTTCGTCCGCATCCATCCAGTAATCTCTGTCAAAATCGTGCATTACTTTTTCAATGGTTTGGCCACAGTTATCTGCCAGGATTTTTGCACCCAGGTCTTTTGCTTTTTTAATTTGCAGGGCCATTATTTCAAGGTCGGCACTGGTACCACGGCCACCGCCGCTTGGCTGATGAATCATCACTTCGCCATGTTTATAAATAAATCTTCTGCCCTTTTCACCGCCACTAAGCAAGATGCTTCCCATGCTGGCAGCCATGCCCATGCATATAGTACTTACCGGCGAAGAAATCATTTGCATAGTATCATAAATTACCATGCCGCTGGTAACCACACCACCGGGGCTGTTGATATAAAACTTAATTTCTTTACCAGGGTCAATGGCTTCTAAATACATCAATCGATCGGTAATATCTTTAGCCGATTTATCATCTACAGCACCCCACAAAAATATTTTTCGTTGCTCAATAAACTTTTTATCGAAGCGCCATCCGCTCATCATTTTTTCCATTGGGTTTTCCGGAAGCTCGGGCATATCCTGCTCTTCCTCCTCGTTCATTCTTTTGTAATACTTATTCATTAATTTATTTTGATGATTTTATAATTTGGTGATTTGATGATTTGGTGATGAAGCCTTCAAAATTATTAAACCCAATCAACTTATCAACCTTTCAACCAATCAACTTTTCAACTAATCAACCTTTCAATTCAAAACCCATTTAATCTTTTTTCTCTTTACGAGGATTAGTTGCCAGTACTTCATCTACCAGGCCATACTCTTTTGCTTCAGGTGCTGTCATCCATTTATCCCGGTCGCAATCCTGTGCAATTTTTTCAACCGATTGCCCGGTATGATGCGCTATAATTTCGTAGAGTTCTTTTTTTAGTTTCCTTACTTCGTTTACGGTAATTTCAATATCACTTGCCTGGCCCATAGCGCCTGCACTTGGTTGGTGCATCATTATGCGACTGTGCTTTAATGCAGAGCGTTTGCCCTTGGTGCCTGCACACATTAATACCTGTGCCATGCTTGCTGCAATGCCGGTACAAATGGTGGCAATATCAGGCGTAATTATTTGCATGGTATCGTACATGCCCAAACCTGCATACACACTACCACCCGGACTGTTGATATACATTTGAATATCCCTGGTACGGTCGGTGCTTTCCATAAACAACAATTGTGCGGTAACAATATTGGCCACTTCGTCGCTAATAGGATAACCTAAAAAAATAATCCTATCCATCATCAATCGGCTGTACACATCCATTACTGCAATATTCATGGGGCGCTCTTCAATAATATTGGGCGTAAGGCCGGTTACATCAAACCTTGCCTGTGGTGCAGCAAAAGCATTGTATTGCTGCATATTTTTTTTATTGTAATCACTCAGTGTGTTGCTGTTGATTCCTTTATGCTTGATGGCATATTGCTCAAACTCTTTTCCAAAATCCATATACTCTATTTAAAATTTTTATTTTACGAATTAAATGCAATTAGCTCAATTATATTAGTTTTTGTTACTGCATTAAAAAGTTTTTCTTTCCCTATTCACAAATTAAAATCGTTCACTCTTTAATTTATTTTACTTTGCGTTTCCAAAAAATTGCTCAACTCTCAACTCTCAACTTTTTAATCCCTACTTCTTTGCTGATAAATTAAAATGTATTGTACCAGCATGGCAATAGATGCTAAGGCTGCCACCACATAAGTAAGTGCTGCCCATTTTAAAGCGTCTTTGGCTTTTTCTTTTTCGGGTGCTGTAGTTATATTGGCAGTTTCTAACCAACTTAAAGCCCTTGCGCTTGCATCAAACTCTACCGGCAATGTAATTACAGAAAACAGTGTAGTTACAGCAAATAAAATAATACCAACTAACAATATAGTAGGGCTACCGCCACCAAAGCCCATAAAACCAAGACCGGCAATAATTACCCATTGCGATAAAGTGCTGCTTATTTGAACAGCAGGTACTAATTTACTGCGAAGCATTAGCATATTGTAGGCAGTAGCATGTTGCACAGCATGGCCGCACTCATGCGCTGCCACGGCTGCTGCAGAAACATTTCTTTCATTGTAAACCCCTTCACTAAGGTTTACTGTTTTATCCATCGGATTATAGTGATCGGTTAACCTGCCTGCTACCGAAATTACTTTTACATCATAAATGCCATTATCCTTCAGCATTTTTTCTGCAATTTCTTTTCCGCTCAAGCCGCTGCTCGTTGGCACTTGTGAATACTCGTTGAATTTACTTTTTAATCTCCATTGTACCAGCATTCCTAAAAGCATAAATACAACGGAAATAACAATAATACTAATTGGCATCGTTATTGAATTTTTAGTAAGTTAATCAAAAACTATTCCTTTAAAAAATGGCTGACAAAATTGCAAAATGCGTAACACTGCTTGAATGTACAAAATTTTTAATTTGACGGCTGGTTGAAAATCTTAACCCTTATAAATACTATACCCCTTTTACTTTTGAATTTTTACTTTTTACTTTCTAAAAAACAGCCACAAAAAAAGAGCGGCCTCAACCGCTCTTCTTTCTTCTTCATACAATTAAAACTTATTTATACTGAGGAATAAGGCTATTTGCCAATTCCACCATTTTCTTCAAGCCATCTTCGGGCAGGTTTCCTTTTTTAAATTCGGCCATTACCTGGGGCAATTTGTTTTCCATTTCTAATAAGAAATGGTCTTCAAATGCTTTTACTTTTTTAACCGCCACATCTTTCAACAAACCTTGTGTACCCAGGTAAATAATAGCTACCTGTTTTTCTACCGTAAATGGAGAGTACTGTGCTTGTTTCAAAATTTCCACGTTACGTGCACCTTTATCAATTACATATTTGGTAGCAGCATCAAGGTCGCCACCAAATTTAGAGAAGGCTTCCAGTTCACGGTATTGAGCCTGATCGAGCTTTAAAGTACCGGCCACTTTTTTCATTGATTTAATTTGTGCATTACCACCCACACGGCTTACAGAAATACCTACGTTAATTGCAGGACGAATACCGGCATTAAACAAGTTACTTTCCAAAAATATTTGTCCGTCGGTAATAGAAATTACGTTGGTAGGAATGTAGGCAGATACGTCACCAGCCTGTGTTTCAATAATGGGTAATGCCGTTAAAGAACCACCCCCTTTCACCAAATGTTTAATAGAATCGGGCAGGTCGTTCATTTGCCTGGCAATTTCATCTTTTGAAACCACTTTAGCAGCCCTTTCCAATAAACGGCTATGCAGGTAGAATACGTCACCGGGATAAGCTTCACGGCCCGGAGGACGACGAAGCAATAAAGATACTTCACGGTAAGCAACTGCTTGCTTTGATAAATCATCATAGATAATTAAAGCCGGGCGACCGGTATCACGGAAGAACTCACCAATAGCAGCACCCGCAAAAGGAGCGTAGAACTGCAATGGAGCAGGCTCAGACGCAGAGGCTGCTACAATAGTAGTATAAGCCATAGCACCATTTTCTTCCAAAGTCTTCATAATACCGGCAATGGTAGAAGCTTTTTGTCCAATGGCTACATATATACAATAAACAGGTTTACCTGCGGCGTAAAATTCTTTTTGATTAATAATGGTATCAATACAAATGGCGGTTTTACCGGTTTGGCGATCACCAATTACCAGTTCACGCTGCCCACGGCCAACTGGAATCATAGCATCAATAGCTTTTATACCGGTTTGCAATGGTTCTTTTACCGGCTCTCTAAAAATTACACCCGGCGCTTTACGCTCCAAAGGCATTTCGTACAAATCACCGGTAATTGGGCCTTTACCATCAATAGGCTGGCCAAGAGTGTTAATTACACGGCCACACATGCCGTCTCCCACTTTAATAGAGGCAATTTTGTTGGTACGTTTTACTTTGTCGCCTTCTCTAATTTCGCTGCTATCACCCATCAATACCACACCCACATTGTCTTCTTCTAAGTTCAAAGCAATGGCTTGTACCCCATTGTCAAACTCCACCAATTCGCCTGAGCGTACATTGTTTAAGCCATACACACGGGCAATACCATCACCCACTTGCAATACGGTTCCTACTTCTTCTAAATCGGCAGAAGCATTAAAGTTGCTCAACTGCTGGCGAAGAATCGCCGAAATTTCATCTGGTTTAATTTCTACCATAAAATTTATTTATTTATTTAGCCGGCTGAAAACCTTTGTGGTACATCGTTGTGTCACTCACTTGTACATTTTCAGCTATGGGCATCTGTTTTGAGGCTGCAAAGGTAAGTGTTGGCATTTGTACTTACAAAAAAAAAGCAGGCATTTTGCAGGGCAGTTTAGTTAGTTTTATCAGGAAAATATCCGGTTTTTAAAGCTGTGCAACCGATAGCGCAAAATGAGTATAAAAAATAGTTGAAGATTCCATTAACTTCGGCAGCAATTTTACCAATGCCAATCAATTATCACACTGCAAGTATGCCAACCTTACATTATTTTGCAGCACCATTTATTAATCAAAACTATTTATGAAAAAAATTTATTTGCTCCTAAGCATGCTGAGCCTTGCATTTAGCGGTTATACCCAAGACCTTAGCAAGGCTGCTGCAATGCAACTGGTATCAAAAAACACCCAGGCCCTGGGACTTACTGTTGCAGATGTGCAAAACAGTATTGTTTCCAATGCCTACCACAGCAAAACCGGTAATATAGACCTGGTTTACCTGCAACAAACTTATAAAGAACTGCCGGTTTACAATAAAATTCAAACCCTGGCATTTAGAAATGGGAAGTTGGTACATCAAAAAGGCAATAGAATTGCCTCTATGGAAAAAAGAACAAACCAAGCCTCCGGCATTCCGTCACTTAGGCCCGAAAATGCAGTAAGAGCTGCATTGAGTTCAAAAAAACTACAAATTCCTGCAAGCTTTAGAACAATATCAGGCAGTACTTCAAAACTGCTTTTTGAAAAAGCAATTGGTATTACAGCCGAAAATATCTCAGTTGATTTAATGTGGGTACCCGATAATAATGGGAACAGTGTTACGCTTGCATGGCAGGTATATATTGTACCATCAACCAACAGCGATTATTGGTTAATAAGAGTAGATGCCAGCAATGGCCAGGTAATTGACGAAAACAACCTAACTGTTTATTGCAATTTTGATGGCGATAAAAATCATCATCATGCAAATAGTTGCATTGAAGAAGGTTTACAATCAACGGTGAAAACCGGTGAAGAGAATGGTCCTGAAATTGTAAATGGTGCTTCTTACAGGGTAATTCCTTATCCTGCCGAAAGCCCCAATCATCCGGGTGGTGCACATGCTTTAAGAATCGACCCCTGGACTTCAGCACCTGGTAATGCAACCAGCTTAAAATGGCATAGTGATGGTACCAACGATTGGACTTATACAAGAGGCAACAACGTATGGGCCTATCATGATAGAAACAATAACAATGCAGGCTCTGTTGATCGTTCGGCTCAAAGCACCACTACACCCGATCCGCTAACTTTTGACTTTACTCCCGACTTTGCGGTAGCGCCTACACAAACTACCCCGGTTCCCAATCAACAATTTAATATTACCAACCTTTTTTATTGGAACAACATTATTCATGATGTGTTATATCAATATGGCTTTGATGAGGTTTCCGGAAACTTCCAGGTAAATAACCAGGGCCGTGGCGGACTTGGTAACGACTATGTACGGGCAGAAGCCCAGGATGGAAGCGGCACCAATAATGCCAACTTCTCTACCCCTGCCGATGGAGCATTACCCAGAATGCAGATGTATTTATGGAGTGGCAACCCTCAAAAAGATGGAGATGTAGATAATGGCATTATTACCCATGAATTTGCTCATGGTATAAGCAACCGCCTCGCCGGAGGCCCTGCCCAAACAGGCTGTGTATCAAATGCAGAACAAATGGGTGAAGGCTGGAGCGATTACTATAGTTTAATGCTTACGCAGGATTGGGCAAACTCGGCTCTTACCGATGGCTTTGATAAGCCAAGAGGAATTGGCACTTACGCCATAGGGCAACCTATCACAGGCTTAGGCATTCGTACCCAACGCTATTGTACCAATTTTGCCATCAATAATAAAGTTTATACTGCCTCTATTCCGGGTACCGGACAACAACATACCAGGGGCGAATTGTGGTGTGCAACTTTGTGGGATATGACCTGGAATATAATCAACCAGGTAGGTTCCATTAATCCAAACTTGTTTAATGCCTCAGGAACAGGTGGCAATAGCATTGCATTAAAATTAGTAACCGAAGGTTTGAAATTGCAGGTTTGTAATTCGGGCTTTTTAGATGGAAGAGATGGCATTTTAGCGGCAGACCAACTTTTGTACAATGGTGCTTATCATTGTGCCATTATGCAGGCATTTGCCCGAAGAGGAATGGGATACGATGCCGTACAAGGATCGGCCAATAGTACTACCGATCAGGTTCCCGGCTTCTCTAC
>DEHT01000039.1 GCA_002352045.1 Chitinophagaceae bacterium UBA2793
AATCTTTAAACCTCGTTTTATGAGAAAATTAATCACCCCCCCCCCCAATTATTATTGGGATAGCAGCTATGCTGCTCTTTTCCTGTCAAAAGGAAGTATCAACTTCTAAAGAATCATCAGTTTTCAATGCTGCCGCCGCCAAAGAATGGTACTATGCTGAATTTAAAAAATCTGCGGAGTGGCGGGGATCTGATATGAAAGGAAAAAAACTGCCCGACTGGTCAAGCGGCGTTTACAAAAAGATCGGCAATTACGAAGTGGTAGAATTCCCGCTAATAAAAGCCACAAAGCGCTTTGAATTAATGAAGGACAATAGTATAAGTGCAGAAGACACCAGAAGAATTATGGAGTCTTCTGTAAACAGCATACTTTTTATCAGAAAGGGAAAACAAATATTTGTGAGGGAGGTGCAATACATACCTGCTTTGCAATACCTTACTGCCAGTAATTTTGATATTAGCCGAAATAAAATAAGCGCCATAGAAAAAACATTTAGCGGCCAAATAGTGATAAAAAAATGGAACGGCGCTGAAGTTGGTCGAAATGTACTGGTCAACGGAAAAATAATAAAAAGGTATAAGCTTGATAATGTACTGGCAAAGGGGTTACAAAGAACTCAATCATGCCAGGTGGGCCAACTTGAAATAACAGAGTGGGCAAGAGACTGCGAAGTACATATATATGGCGACGGAATGGTGACAAACGAATGTGGGCAGTGGTATACAACAGGTAATACATGGTGTGTTGATGATGAGAATGGGCAAATCCCTGCATGTAGTGATCCGGGAAGTCCAGAGTGCTTTTGCGAACTTGTTGGAAACTGTGAAGACCCGAACAGTGGTGGCGGCAATCAACAAACTTGTCAAGAAGCGGCAGATGAAATTTTTTCTTCCGCACATACAATGGCAGAAAAATCCGGAATTGAAGAATGTGGAAACACAGGAACTACAAGATACAAATGCTACCAATGGAAAATATACAGCGTAAGTAAAGGCTTAATCCCAATGTATCTAGTCAGTAAAGATAAAGCCACTCAAGTTAAAAATGGAAATATTTGGTCTTTTACTTCTTTAGATCATCAAAGTATCGAAAAGGCAGGAACTGAAATATTGTATAGTGTTTCCACTGAGAATGTTGTTCCAACTTCAACTTTAAGCCCACATTCAGGAATCTCAAATCAAGTTGGCAATATGCACATAACCTTCACAGTAAAAGTTTCCGTTATCTGTGATGGCCTCCCAGTTGTTTTTAGCGACCCAACTTCAACTTCTCAATCATGGCATGTCAATGAATAAAATTATTCTTGGAACCCAAGAGTTGATAATCCTCTCTTGGGTTTCTTTTATATTGAGCTTTTGTAAAGAAAATAGTTCATCACATCCTGATGAACTTAACACTATTAAAATAAGCTCACATATCGAATCCTTTGACAGTAAGGGAAATAAGGTTGAATTTAAAAGTATGCGAAAGATCCATTACTATAAAGATTTTATCCTATTTGAAATTCCTTTTCTTAAAAACAAAAGTCAAATAACACTCAACAAATCTGGCGAAATCGTCAGGGACACCTTTTACATCGCAGATACTTCTTATAAATATTTTTTATATTCCAAAGGAAGTAAATTGGGATTTTTTTATGACTCATTATCGGAGAAAGAAACGACTAAAATACCTGTTGATTCGTTTTTGAATGAAAATACTCTTACCAGTTTTGAAGTCTTTTTTGAAAAAAAAATCAATAAGGATACACTTATTTCTACTGAGTTCTATGGCCCGAATAATATTATAGAAAAATATATACCAAAGACAAAACAAGATGATTCTTTTAGCGATACGACTGTTTTAGTATTTGACAAAGAATTATCAGACATAAATTTTTCATTTTACCCCTCAGCTGACAAAAGGTTAAACTCAAAACTGTGTGAAATCAAATTGATCTATTCACAAAAGGAGGACTCAATTTTTATAGGCAGCAAACAGAAGCGTTATACAATCTTTAAACTTGAAAAAATTTCAAATAACAATTCAATTCAAATATTAAATTTTTTAAAAAAAGTGAGCCTTAAAAATTGATTTACATAAATATTCAGCCGCTATAGCCTTGCCAAATGGCAGGGTTTTTCGTATCGCCATTTCTTGATGCTATACAATTTTTTTCATAATACCAGCATTTTTTGTATCTGGCTCTCCGCTATTGCTGTATTTATTGTACCCCTGCTAATTCTAAAGAAAGGGATAAACAGGCTATTGGCTATGGCATTTGTTTGCATCATCCTTTCAGCGGTCATTTTATTGGGCGGCAGGGCAGGCCTATTGGGCTTTTTGGCTGCTTCAATTTTTGTTTATTGGAAAGCAAATCTTGCAGCATACTTAAGAAAGAAACCTGTAATTTTTGCTGCTATTGCAGCAGCATTTCTGTTACTTTTGTATGTAAGTAAACCCGGCTCCACCTCTGGCAGATTACATATATATTCGGTAAGCCTCCAAATATTAAAAGATAATTGGGTTACAGGTGTCGGTATTGGAAAATTTAAAGCCGTATTTAATGAGTACCAGGCCGCCTATTTTATGCAGCATGATATTGACAGCAAAAGGGCTTTGCTGGCAGATAATACGTTCTATGCCTTTAATGATTACTTGCAATGGGTGGCAGAAACAGGTATTGGAGGTTTTGTATTACTGATTTGCTTTGCTATCTTAATGATAGAAAGAACCTATGGTTTGCTTAAGCATTACCAAAGCAATCCAATGCTTAAAGGGGCAGTGGCATCTTTAATCAGCTTTTCCGTTTCGGCCTTTTTCTCTTATCCTTTCCAGATAATGCCCATTCAGCTTACAGCATTAGCCTGCCTTGGTATTATTCTTTTTTTCCCATCGAGATTAGTTGCTGCTAATAGAGCTGCACAAATATTAACAGTTGGATTAAGATGTCTTTATTTTCCAATCTCTCTCTTTTTTCTGTATCACTGCATTTGCTCCTTGCAAACTAAAAGCAGGGAGAGCAAGGCTTTTCAGTTTTCTATGACAGGCAAAAAAAGGGATGCCCTGGAGTTATACAAAAAGCTGGCTACACACTACCCTGCACATGGATACAACAAATATTTGTATGCTGAACACTGCTATTATATGAATGAAACAGAAAGGGCCGACAGCGCTTTGGCAGAAGCACAGAAAACATATACCGACAACAAAGTTTATTCTTTAAAAGCAAGAATAAATGCTGAAAAGGGTAATTTAAAAGATGCAGAGCAATGTTTTTTAAAAGCTATTTACATGGTGCCCAACAGAATGGCTTCCCGGTACGACATAGTACAATTTTACATCGAAAACAAAGACACAGCTAAAGCTTTGCATTGGGCTTATTCAATAAAAAATATGCCTGTAAAAGTTCCCTCGGAAAAAACAAATTTGTTGTTATACCAAACCGATCAGTTAATAACAAGGATTGCTAATAAAACGAATTGACTTTTAACCCCTCACTTTTCACCTGTTGACGTTATTTCTTCCTCTTCCATCACATTAGCTGCCGTAGCATTCTTTATCAAAATATATCCCGCTACACCTGCCAGCAATGAGGCAACCAGTATGGCAATTTTGGAATATTGTACCATCAGCGGATCAGCAAAGGCCAGCAGGGTAATAAAGATGGACATCGTAAAACCAATCCCTGCCAGCACACCGGCGCCGGCCAATTGCAGCCAGTTAACGCCATCCGGCATTCGGGCAGCCTTTATTTTAATGGCGAGATAACACAGCAACAAGATTCCCGCCGGTTTACCAATAATCAGTCCGCCCAAAATACCAAGGCTGTTGCTGTTGCCCAGCACTTCACCCATTGGTGTATTCAGCAGAATACCGGTATTGGCCAATGCAAATAATGGAACAATAATAAAGGCAACAGGTAAATGCAGAAAATGCTGCAGTTTGTAGGAAGGTGATTTTTCTTTCCCGTCACCAAAGGGTATAGCAAAGGCGAGCAACACACCGGTAATAGTAGCATGTACACCCGACTGCAGCATACAATACCACATGACAACGCCGCCAAGCAGGTATGGAATCAACGAATGTACTTTCAGCCGGTTCAGCACCAGCAAAGCGCCAAAGATGCCCAAAGCCATGAACAGGTAAACCGTATTTAGTTCATTGGTATAAAACACGGCGATGATGAGTATAGCTCCGAGGTCATCAATAATAGCCAGTGCTGTCAGAAAAACTTTTAGAGCCAGCGGCACCCGTTTTCCCACCAGCGAAAGAATACCTAAGGCAAAAGCAATATCAGTCGCCATAGGTATGCCAAAGCCATTTTCGGTGGCTGTACCCTGGTTTAGCCCAAAGTGAATGAGTGCCGGTACGGCCATACCACCAATAGCCGCTGCAACAGGAAGGGATGCATTCCGGATGCTGGATAGCTCACCTGCATATAATTCCCTTTCAATCTCCAGACCGATCAATAAGAAGAAGATCGCCATTAATCCATCATTGATCCAATGCTCCCGGCTCAGCTTCAGTTTGACAGGCCCCCATTCAAACCCGGCCTTTTGATGCCAGAAATCCAGGTATTCCTGCCCGATGAAAACATTGGCCAGCAGCAGGCTGGCAATGGTGCAAAGGATCAATACAATGCCGCCACTTCTCTCACTTTTAAAAAAATCAGAAAATAGTTTGGTAGCTATCATTGTAAATGGATAGTTAGTTATTACATAATGTGCTTTTGAAAACTCAGGCAGAAACAGGCTGGGTGCTCAGTACTTTCTTTACAGCATTCACCATCTTCTCCCCTTTCTCCTGTATTTGTTCTTCTGTCCACAATAAACTGATGGAAGTAGAAATACAACGACTCATTACAGCATCACTGGCAGCAAAGTCTTTGTTCGCCTGCTGCATTACTTTTTCTTTCAGTTCAGGACCTAAGGCATTTAATGTCATCGCATTTTTCAGGTGATCCCATTTGCGGATATAATGCCAGTTATTATCGTACCAGTAAAAATTGCCGGGTAATATTCCCTGTGCTTTCATTTCTGCTACCACCGCCCTCGTTATTTCTTCAGTGGGTAAGAACCAGCTAACGAAACT